>PMFY01000474.1:7980-8550 GCA_003157945.1 Acidimicrobiaceae bacterium
GGGCTACGAGGACGCCGGCCCCATCGCCGGTTGAATCCGGGGCGCCGGAACCGGGGAGCGACTGCCCACCGTCGCCCCCTCACAGCCAGTTGCGTCGCTCGAGCTCACCCAGCACCGCACCGTCCGCATCGTCCGACCCGAGGTCGCCGCCCGGTGTCGAGACCGTCGACCGGACGTACTCGGCGTGGACGTCCTCGATGTCGAGCCGACGGGCCAGCTCGAACGCCGCCATGATCGTCGCCGGTTGGCGGCCGATGCCCATGTGCATGAGGAGGTCAGCAGCGACCTGGGTGTCGCCCTCGTGCATCGCCAGGGCGGCCAGGAGCAGCACGGCGTCGTTCGCCTCCCGGCTGAAGCGGCCCTCCCTGCTCCGCCTGGCATAGGCCCGGATCTCCTCGACGGCAGGCTCCACGTCCCCGACGTCAATCGGCGGGGCGCATCCTGGGGGTCCGCGGTGGCCGTGGCCGAAACCATCCACAAGTGCGTGGGCGCGGGCTTTTCCTTGACCAGAAAGTCGTTGTCGCCGACTTCGAAGGCATCGTCGAATTTGTCGGCGCCGGTCTTCTTGGG
>PMFY01000474.1:8622-8992 GCA_003157945.1 Acidimicrobiaceae bacterium
ATGCGGTCGCCCGCGGGGGACCAGCGCGGGAAGGAAACGGATTTCCGATCGTGGGTGAGGCGGCGGACCTTGCCGCTGGCGACGTCGACGGCCGCAAGTTCAGCCACGTTGAGATCGTTCTCATAGTCCAGGTGCACGACGACCACCGCCAGCGACTTGCCGTCGGGGGCGAAATCCGGCTCCGAGACGCGGACCAGCTTGCCGATCCAGGCCAGATCGAAGGTGGGGCCGGGCGAGGCGCCGATGGGCAGGCGGGGCCCGGCCGGTGGCGGCGCAGGCTGCGCCGGAGCCGGTCCACCCGGGGTCTGGGACCCGGCGGGCAGCGCCGCCAGAACCTGAATCGTGACCGCGAGAGCGAACGTGCGAAGCG
>PMFY01000259.1 GCA_003157945.1 Acidimicrobiaceae bacterium
AGCAGGCCGCAGGCCTCGTCGGGCAGGCCGACCAGGCAGTGGGCCACCATGTGGTCGTAGACGGCGCGGGGCAGCGTGAGCATCGTCGACCACGCTAGAGGAACCCGGTCGGCGGTCGGGCGACTACCGTCGACGGGCGTGGCCGCAGCGAAGAAGAAGCAGTCCGCCCCCGCGGGCGGCAAGGGCGCCAGGGACGCCGACCGGGAGCGGAACCGGCTGGTGGCCTCCAACCGGCGCGCCCGGCACGACTACGAGATCGTCGACACGCTGGAGTGCGGCATCGTGCTGCAGGGGTCCGAGGTGAAGTCCCTGCGTGCGGGCCGCATCGCCCTCCAGGACTCCTACGCCCGGATCGACGACGGCGAGCTCTGGCTCTTCGGGGTCCACGTCCCTCCCTACGCCCAGGCCAACGGGTTCGGGGCCCACGACCCGGACCGGCGTCGGAAGCTGCTCGTGCACCGACGCCAGATCGACGAGTGGATGGGCAAGTCCAAGCAGAGCTCGCTGACCATGGTGCCGCTCTCGATCTACTTCAAGGACGGTCGGGCCAAGGTGGAGCTGGCCCTCGCCCGGGGGCGCCGCCAGTACGACAAGCGCCACGCCATCGCCGCCCGGGACGCCGGACGCGACGCCGCCCGCGAGGCCCGCACGGTGGCCAAGCTGCGCACCTGAGTCCTTCGGCGACGGGCCCGGTCGCCTGCGGCGTCCGGAGCTCCCGCCACTGAGCGGCTGCGGGACGTCGCGACCCGTCCAGGCGGTACGATGGATGCCTGGTCGCACACGTCGTGCGGCCGGTGGAGGAACCCGAGGGGGTGACAGGCTTCGACTCCGGTCGTCGATGTAGGAGAAGCGAGCCGTGGTCTCCGGAGCCACGTTAAAGAGCCGGAACCAAAAACAAACGCCGAGCCTCAGCTCGCGCTCGCAGCCTAGAAACTGCGACGTCCTCCTGGTCTAAGCCCCACGGGTCAGAACAGGGCGCCATCTAGTGGGGCTCACCTGAACGACCGTGCCGACTGGCCGTCAGGGACACTTCAGTCGGCTACGGACCCGATCTGCCGCCGGTAGCGGGACGGGTCCCGACAATCCACCGCCGGCTGCGCTCGGAGAAGACCTATTGAGAAGCCGGAGGACGCGGGTTCGATTCCCGCCACCTCCAAGAGTGCTCACTGTTCGCCGTGAGCACTGTTGGAGGTGGATGCCCGTCACCGTCGCCGTAGCGATCGAGGATCGTGTGCGCCCATTCGATGGCGTCGCTTGCCCTGATGCCACTTGGCTGAGGTCTCGTCCATAACTCGAGGTTCTCCGGACGATTGTCGTGCTTCACTCCATTGCGATGGTGGACCGACTCTCCGAGAACGAGATGGGGGCCAAGCATCGCTTCGGCCACCACGATGTGCTCGAACACATACCCGCTCTTACCCGACCGAGGGTGCTCGCGGCGCCTCACCATGACGTAGCCGGCCTTGTGGCGAGTTGTGCCGCCCTTCCAGTTCCCGTTCGACTCGCCCCGTTCGCTCCTGCAGTCCGCACACGTCTGGGACTTTGCCTGCTTGGGGCGACCGCACCCACAGACGCTTTGCGACCTGCAAGTCGGGCAACTGAGGTGTCGACTCGATGGCACGAACCTCCGACGACAGGTAGCACAGGTCTTCTTTTTCATGGTGGTGCCCATCGTGCACGCCAGTTGCAACGGGGTGGGACCACACGCTCGCTCGGCTCGCAGATCTGGCCACGGACAGAGATCCGCACCCGCCTGCCACGTCGCAGGTGAAACCCGGGCTCGGGAAGAGCGTTCGAACTGGACGACGGGTACTCCGACGTCACGCCGCGGCCTTCGATGGCAGCAGCCCGATCCGGAAGGCAGCAGCCCGATCCGACTGACCGCGGCGGCTCCGACCCGCAGCAAGCACAGGAGGGCAGGGCCGAAGCCCCACCCTCCTTGGTGCCGCAGCTTGTGGTCCTCCTCAATCCAAATGTGTGGAGTCGGGCGCGATATGAGAGTGGACGACTGCCGTGACTATTCGTCCGTCAGGTTTGCGCACTGACCGAACGAACGGCCACCGACGATGTTGTGCTCGTTGCCGAATCCTCCGGACACGGCTGGGGCGAGTCCCCAGCAGGCGAGGTTCTGCCCGACCGTGTTGCTGGCCACGAAGATGGCCGGGTTCGGGTCGGTGTCGGTGATATGGACATTGGCCAGGATCACGCTGCCACCGATCTTGTTGACGATCACGCCGAGCCAGTCGGGTGTCACGTTGCTCACCAGGAGGCTGCCACCGATCGTGTTGGTCTTGATCGCCCAGGGGATGGCACCCCCACCTCCGATCAGCGCGACGTTCCACTTGACGGTGATTCCGTTCAGCAGAACGGTGTTCGCGTCCCAGGCGAAGACGTTTCCGTAGACGGTGATGTCGGAGCTTCCCGTCGTTGGATTGCCGCTCGCGTCCACGCACGGATGTCCGGTCGTGCTCGTCGATGTCGGATCGGGCAGGCAGCCCAGGCCGAGGAACGAGCCCGAAGCGGCCGTGACGTCGTGTCCGACGGTGATCGTCGACGGGTAGCTCTGTGCGTCGAACACAGCGTTGTCGGCCACATTGATGTCACCGATGACGTTGATCACGGCACCGGGCGCCGGCCGGCACGCACCCCGGACCGTGATGTTGGCGTAGGTCCCCGACGGGATGGGGACGAAGGTCCCCGTCTGGGCGTCACCGCCGGCGCATGTGTACGGCACCGGTGGCCGGAAGAACGGGGCAGCCACCGCCGTTCCGCCCGAGAACGCTCCCACTGGGGCAGCGATCCCCATGATGACCGCCACTCCAAGGAGTATCCGAGTTCCGCGCTTCATACTTCCTCCTCATGCTTCTGATCGGGGCCCCGGTAGGCCATAGCTCATGATCCGGCGCGATGCTCCGACCCTGAACAGAGGAAGGCCCTGCCCCGCTGCGTTCACTCCACAGGATCAGCGCTGACAGTACGCCCATGCCGTCGATTTGCCACTGAGAACACCGACAGTGATGGTCGGGACAGGTTTCGGCCGCGAATCATCACCGGACGTGGCCAACGGGGACGTCCGTGGGTCGGTCCGGCAGCAGTCGCTCGCCGGACTGTCGACGCAGGCGTCCGCAGCGGCGACCCGATCTCCGCCCGAGCCTCCGGCAGAATCGCTGTCCGACCTACCCCGGCGGACCGATCGCCCCGCACCGGGCGACCGGAGGGAATCCCTATCCGGGCGGATCGGACGGCCGCCACTCGTAGCGGACGTCGGGTTCCTGCTCCTCGTTGTCACCCGTCGTGCTGGCCGTGGCCACGAACCCGTGCGAGTCGTAGAAGCGTCGGGCCCGGAGATTGCCCTGGAACGTCCAGAGCTTGAGTCCGGTCGGACGAGCCTCCTTCGCGTGTCCGATCAGGTCGCTGCCGATGCCCTCGCCCGCCGCTGCCGGGTCGACGTACAGCTGGCTGATCCACTCGTTGTCCAGCACCATGAGGGCCACGACCTCACCGTCACGATCGGCCACCCAGGCCTCGCAGGTGAGGAGCACCACCTCTCCGAACCACTGATGGACGTCCGCATCGCTGTGGGTGGTCGGAGGAATGGACGGGGCCGCCGCCGACCGGCTCCGGAGCCAGAGGTCGGCGAGGAGGTCGGCCTCGGTGGGGAGAGCTCGCCGAATCTCCATGTCCCATCATGGCTCCGTCCCGGCGGCCAGGGGCGACCCGGGTGTGCCCCGCCCGGTTCGGGGGGACGGATATCGTTCCCCCATGGGTTCGGGCCGTCCGGGTGGGAGCGGCACCGACGTCTCCCCTCCCACCGACCCCGGCCCTCCGGTGGGCGCCCGGGGCGACAGCGGGGCTCCGGTGACCCCACCGCGCCTCACGCCGGGCGCCCGCACGGTCGTGGCCGTCGCCGTCACGCTGGTGGCCCTCGCCCCGATCGTGACGGTGGTCGTCCAGCGCTGGGGGCATCCGTACCTGCCCGTCGAGGACCAGGCCACCATCGACCTGCGGGTCCACGACGTCTGGTCGTTCTCGGGCGACACGCCGCTCGTCGGCCCCTTCAGCCGGTTCGGCTGGAGCCACCCCGGTCCCTTGTTCTTCTACCTGCTGGCCCTGGTCTCCGCCGCCCTCGGCCGTGCGTCTTGGGCCACCCTGGTCGGCGGGGCGCTCCTACAGGGTGTGGCCGTCGCCTGGCTGGCCCGACTGGCCTATGTGACCGGCGGACTCCGGCGTCAGGCCGCCTGGCTGGCGGTGGTCACCCTGACCTACGTGGGCGTCGGCAGCGTGGCGCTGCTGGTCGTCTGGAACCCCTATGTCGCGCTCCCGTTCTTCGCCCTCTTCCTCCTCCAGTGCTGGGGGTGTCGACCGGCGAGCCCCGACGGCTCCTCGGACTCGCCTTCGTCGCCACCTTCCTCGTCCAGACCCACGTGGGCTATCTGTTCCCGGTGGCACTCGTCGGCGGCTGGGCACTGGTGCGGATGTGGCTCTCGTGCCGCCGGATCGGTCGCCCACTGGCGCGGCCGGCCATCTGGATACCTCCGATCGCCCTGGCCGCCGTCCTGTGGTTCCCGCCGCTCGTACTCGATCCCTTCCTCCAACCACCGGGCAATGTCCGGGCCCTCGTGCACTACTTCACCAGCGGGACCAACGGCTCCTCACGGACCGGACTGCACGCGGCGCTGGGCTACACCGCAGCGCAGTTCCACTGGCTGCCGACGTGGGCGGGCGGGACCGACCCCGTCGATCCGTTCAGCGGGCTGAGCACCCGGTACGCGGCGTGGTGGCTCATCGTGCCGGTGTCACTGACCGGTGCGTCGTGGTGGGTCGCCCGTCGACGACAGCGGGTCGACGATGCCCTCCTGGCCGAGCTCCTCCTGCTGCTGATCCCGGTCACGGTACTCGCCATCGCGCTCGTCTCCGGGACGCCGTACCTCTACCTCTTCATCTGGTGCATCACCGTCGGTGTCGCCACCGTCGTCCTGCCGTGCGTGCTCCTGGCCCCGACCGGATCCCCCGGGCGTGCGCTCAACACGGGGGTGACCGGGCTGCTGGTTCTGGTCGTCGCCATCGGGTCGCTGGCCACGTCGCTCCGGGTGATCGACCACGACGGGCCGGTGTCGGCCGCCACCGGGATGGTCGCCTCCCTCATCGGCCAATTGCACCGGGGCGGCCAGCCCACCGGCCCGGTGCAGATCAGGACCGCCGACTCGGGCATCATCGGTGTGGAGTCCGGGATCGTCGACCACCTCTCCCGGGCCGGTGCGCCGGTCTACGTGGACCCCACCGCCGGGTACAAGCTCGGCTACGCCAGGGTCCGCACCCTCGACCAGGTCGACTCGGTGTGGTTCGTGGTCGAGGAGAGCCAGGTGTTCAGCCTCCTGTCCGCCGTGCCGGGCGCACACGTCCTGGCGGTCTCCCATCCGCTGCCGCCCCGCGAGCAGGCGGAACTCATCGGCCTGCAGCGCAGCCTCGGCGCCACGCTCGCCGCCGAGGGGCGGGCCGACCTCATCCCCCAGCTCCGGAATCCGTTCGCCGACTACGTCCTCGGGCCCGAGCTCCACCTGCCTCCCGATGAGCTGCGACAGCTCACGGCGTTCAACGTCGAGGTGAACGCCCATCAGTGCCTGTGCGGGGTCATCGCCTTCGCCCCGGACCAGGTGCCCACGCAGCTCCCGCCGAACGGGTAGGTCACCGGCCGCCGAGGCCCCGGGCCCTGTCGTCGCCCTACTCCTGGTTGACCTCGGCCATGGCCATGCGCAGCACGTCGTCGAGCTCGTCCCCGGTCAGTTCGACGTTCTTGACGAGGTGCCTCTGGGCTGCGAAGCGGCCGGTGTCCAGCGTCTGCTCGAGCGCGTTGGTCCCGACCACCACCAGCGCGGCGTCACCGGTGTCGATGAGCTCTCCCAGGTCCTTGATGTCCGCTCGGGACATCCCCTTCCACAGGTGGCCTCCGGCCGCCCCGATGGCCGCACCGACGAGCGCCGTACCGAGTATGGCCGGGGGGAACAGGAGGCCCACCAGGCCCCCCACCGCCGCACCTCCCCAGCCGGCGTGTCGGGCGGCCATCTCGACCTTGGTCACGTGGACCTCACCCGCGGCGTCCTTCGACACGATCGCCGCGTCGTAGGTGCCGATGGCGTGCACGGCGCGCAACTCCCGGACGACCTCGTAGTCGGCCTCCGCCGCCGCGATCGTCTGGTACGTGCCGATGAAGATGAACACGTCCCCTCGTAGTGCCATGGTTCCTCCCGTTCGGTGCCCCGTGGTGGCCGGCCCGGGCCCACGCCGGGGCGCTGTGGTGATCATCCCCGGCGAGGCCGGCACCGCACAGGGCCGTTCGTCACTTGCCCGTCCCGCCGGACCGGGCCGGACCGTGCCGTCACGTCCGATGGAGCCGTGATGTCAACAGGTGGTGCGTTTACTTGGACACTGTGAAAGGTTCACGGTCCGATCCCACGTACCATCTGGGGCATGGACGAGGCCATCGAGCGGGTGATCGAGGACGTCTACCACTACACCGAGGCCGGCGAGCGCCTCATCGAGCGGCTGCAGCTCCAGAACAAGTGGAACCTCGAGGACGTCGAGCGCCTCCGCACCGGGGTCAGCCTCATGTCCGCGATCGACATCACCGACTCCGCCGCGCGCAGCCGGGACCTGACCAGGATCATGGCCGAGTTCGAGGAGAGCCGCCGGGCCATCCGGTCCTCGGTGGTGGCCGCCGCACTGGCCGAGGGCGCCTCGGTCGCCCGGATCAGCGAGATCTTCGGCGTGTCGCGCCAGCTGGCCAACCGGTTCGTGAAGGACTGCCGGGCCCGCGAGCAGCAGCTGACCGAGCCGGCCTCCCCGCCCCTCCCGACCTCCTGACGTCGACCGGGACTCCAGGGGGACCCGCACCGTCATTCCAGTTCGGAGGAGCCCGCCCGCGCCCCGATGATCGGCGGAACGTCGCCCGACGTCCCCGTATCCACCGTCCCCCCGTCCGGCAGGGTGTCGACTCCCGCCTTCCACGGACGGACGTAGGCCAGGTAGAACACACCGGCCCCGAGCAGCGTGGCGCACAGGATCCACCCGAGGGCGGTGGTGCCCACACCGGCGTACTTGAGGCCGGAGGCGAAGATCACGAAGGTGATGGCCGGGCGGATGTACTTGTCCGGCGCACGGGACGACAGGAAGGCGCCGACCAGCACGGCCGGAACGCTGCCGATGATGATCGACGTCGTCACCGAGAACTCGACGTGACCGAAGATGAGTGCGCCGAGCGCGGCGGCCATGGTCAGGGGCACCGCCTGGGTCAGGTCGGTCCCGACCAGCTGGTTGGCACCGAGCATCGGGTACAGGAAGAGGAGCAGGACGATCATCATCGCGATCGCTTTGGCGGTGGTCAGGCCGACGATGACGCCGCCGACCATGCCGATGATGACGGTCGGAATCGGCTTCACCTCGAGCTGGTGGACGATCGTCGTGCGACCCCTGCCCGAGCGCCGGTCGAGGTAGTAGCGCAGCACCATGGCTGCCGCACCGAGCAGCAGCGCCGCCCCGAGGATCTTCTCGATGTTGTCCTGGGACGTCTTGGCGTGGCCCATCAGATGGAGCAGGTAGGCGCCCACGAATGCCATCGGCACCGAACCGAGCACCATCCAGCCCACCATGCGGAAGTTGACCGTCTTCTTGGAGATGTGGACGGCGGCGCCGAACGGTCGCATGAAGACTGCAGCCACCAGGTCGCTGGAGATGGCCGCAGACGGCTTGATCCCGAAGAGGAGAATGAGCATCGGGGTCATCAGTGCCCCACCTCCGGCCCCGGTGAGTCCCACCAGGAACCCCACGACGGCGCTGCCCAACACGATGTACGGGTCGATGTTCATCGACATGCCCCTCTCAATGCCCTACTAGCACCGTAGGCAAACTTGGGACACAAGGCAATTGCCTCTCGACGTGCAGCTGAAGGGCTGACCTGGGGACTTCCGTGCGTCAGGCCTGGTCCTGGAATCGGCCGAAGCGCTCGTCGTAGTCGCGCAGCCGGCTGGCCAGGGCTCCCATGATTCCGAGGGCGAAGGTCGGTGATTCGTGGACGAGGAAGAGGAAGGTCCTGCGGTCGATGTCGGCGAGGGCCGTATCGGTCGTGGCAACTGCGGTCACGTTGCGCGGCAGGTGGTCGATCAGCGCCCGCTCGCCGAACACGTCGT
>PMFY01000252.1 GCA_003157945.1 Acidimicrobiaceae bacterium
TGTCGGCGGTCATCTTCAACGCCCTCATCATCGTGGCGCTGATCCCTCTGGCCCTCCGAGGGGTGAAGTTCCGGGCAGCCAGTGCCGCCGACGTCCTGCGCCGCAACCTGCTCATCTACGGGCTCGGTGGCTTCATCATCCCCTTCATCGGCATCAAGCTGATCGACATGATCATCACTGCGTTGGGAGTCAAGTAATGCGCCGTCAACTGCTCACATCGGTCGCCATGATCATCGTGCTGACCCTCATCTGCGGCCTGGCCTACGGGCTGGCGCTCACCGGCATCGGCCAACTGGTCTTTAAGAACCAGGCCAACGGGTCGTTCGTCCAGAAGAACGGCAAGGCTGTCGGCTCGTCACTCATCGGCCAGGCCTTCACCGACAGCAAGGGGAACCCGATCCCCAAGTACTTCCAGAGCCGACCGTCCGAGGCGGTGACCTCGTCGTCGACCGACAACATCACGGTGTCCGAGGCGTCCAACCTCGGTCCGTCCAACCCACTGCTCATCGGCTTCGTCCCCGGGGTGAACTCGGTCGGCCTCGACGGCCAGCCGTCGAAGACCAACCCCTTCGCCACGCCGTCGGACCCGTTCTGCGTGCCGGTGGACACGACGTCGGCCGCGGCACCGGTGACCAGCCCGACGCCCGGACAGAAGTACGCCAAGAACAGTGACGGCACCTATGTCTGCGACCCCAACACGGTGCCCGAGCGGGCCATTGCCTACCGGGCCGAGTTCGGCCTGGCGCCGAACGCCCAAGTTCCCGTGGACGCCGTGACCGCCTCGGGGTCGGGTCTCGACCCCGACATCTCGATCGCCAACGCCGACATCCAGGCCCCAACTGTGGCCAAGGCCCGCAACCTGCCCCTGGCCCAGGTCCAGCAGTTGATCACGGCCAACACCACGGGGCGTAGCCTGGGCGTCCTGGGCGACCCGGGAGTGAACGTGCTGAACCTGAACCTGGCGCTGGACCGACTGGGCGCCTGATGACCATGCGGCGTCGGCCGGCCGGGTAGGCGCGCGTGGCACGGGGGAAGCTACGGCTCTACCTGGGGGCGGCCCCCGGGGTCGGCAAGACGTACGCCATGCTCAACGAGGGCTGGCGACGCAAGGAACGCGGCACCGACGTGGTGATCGGCTGGGTCCAGGAGCACGGCCGGCCGCAGACCGACGCCCAGGTCCGCGACCTTCCGGTCTTCCCCCGCAAGGCGGTCGAGTACCGGGGCCAGGCCTTCGAGGAGATGGACCTGGAGGGCCTGCTGGCCCGCCGACCGGAACTGGTCCTGGTGGACGAGCTGGCCCACACCAACATCCCGGGGTCGGCCCACACCAAGCGCTGGGAGGACGTCAACGCCCTGCTGGACGCCGGGATCAACGTGATCTCGACGGTCAACCTCCAGCACCTGGAGTCGCTGAACGACGTCGTCGAGCGCATCACCGGGGTGGCCCAGCAGGAGACGGTGCCGGACCGGGTGGTGCGGGCGGCGGACCAGATCGAGCTGGTGGACATGGCCCCCGAGGCACTGCGCCGCCGGCTGGCCCACGGCAACATCTACCCGCCCGAGCGCATCGACGCCGCCCTCGGCAACTACTTCCGCCAGGGCAACCTCACCGCGCTGCGCGAGCTGGCCCTGCTGTGGGTGGCCGACCGCGTGGACGAGGAGCTCCACGACTACCGCGAGCGCCATGACATCGCCGGGCCGTGGGAGACCAAGGAGCGGGTCGTGGTGTCCCTGACCGGCGCACCGGGCAGCGCCGTGCTCGTGCGCCGGGCCGCCCGGATGGCCATGCGCACCAAGGCCGAGCTGGTCGGGGTCCACGTGCGCACCGACGACGGGCTCACCGGAACCGGATCCGACGGGCTGGCGCGCAACCGGGCCCTCCTCGACGACCTCGGAGGCCGGTTCGTCGAGGTGGTCGGTGCCGATGTCGCCCCGGCGCTGGTGCAGGTGGCCCGGGCCGAGAACGCCACCCAGCTCGTCCTCGGCGCCACCCACCGCAGCCGACTGTCCGAGTTCGTGCGCGGCTCCGTCATCAATTCGGTCATCCGTGCCGCGGGCGGCGCCCTCGACGTGCACGTGATCGCCACCGACGCCACCGACGCCCTGGAGGAGGTCGCCGCAGCCACGGGCTCGGAGGCGCCGCGTCGGCACCGTCCCGCCCCCGACCCCCGCCGTCGTCGGCGGCTCCTCTCCCCGCTCTCCGCCCGTCGCCGACTGGCCGCCGTCCTGCTCGGCGTGGTCGGTTTCCCCCTCGTCACCCTCCTGCTGACGTCCACCGGTTCACACGCCGACCTGGCGACCGCCCTGAGTTCCTACCTGGTGCTGGTGGTGGCGGTGGCCGCCACCGGCGGGGTGTGGCCCGGCGCCCTGGCGGCCATCGCCGGCTTCCTGTTGTCGAACTACTACTTCGCGCCTCCCGTCCACACCTTCACCATCGCGGACGCCCGCGACGTGCTGGCCCTGCTGATGTTCCTCGTCACCGCGGGGGTGGTGAGCGTCCTGGTCGACATCGCCGCCCGCCGTTCGGCCGCCGCGGTACAGGCGCGCTCGGACGCCCGGATGCTGGCCCGGGTGGCCGGCCGCCTGGTCTCCCCCGAGGGCAACCCGATGCCCGCCCTGCTCGAGGAGCTGATGGTGGCCTTCCGCCTGGAGTCGGCCACCATCCTGCGCCGCCCGGCCGGTGACGCCGCCGTGTCCGCCGCAGCCGCCGCAACCGGAACAGGCGGTGTCGCCTGGGCCACGGTCGCCTCGGCCGGCCCCGACCCGGTCACCACTCCCGAGGGTGCCTCGCTGACGCTGCCTCTGACCGACGACGCCGTGCTGGCGCTGCAGGGACCGGGCCTGTCGGCCGAGGACCGGGACATCCTGGCCGCCTTCGCCGCCCAGCTGGCGACCGCCCTGGAGAGCGACCGCCTCCACGCGGAGGCGGCGGAGGCCGACTCCCTGGCCCGGGCCAACCAGCTCCGGTCCGCGCTGCTCGCCGCCGTGAGCCACGACCTGCGCACTCCGCTGGCCTCCATCAAGGCGGCATCCTCGAGCCTCCTGTCCGACCAGCTCGAGTTCGGGCCCGACGAGACGGCCATCCTGCTCCACACCATCGACGACGAGGCCGACCGGTTGAGTGCGCTGGTGGAGAACCTCCTCGACATGAGCCGCCTGGAGACCGGGGCCATGGAGGTCCTGGCCCGCCCGACGGACCTCGGCGACCTGGTCGACGGTGCGCTGGCCAGCCTCGGGCCGCGCGGTCGGGGGGTCGTGGTCTCGATCGAGGCGGCCGTACCCCTCATCGAGACCGATCCGGTCCTGGTCGAGCGCGTCGTGGCCAACCTCGTCGACAACGCGCTCCTCCACGGTGCGGGCAAGGCCGTCCGGGTGGAGGCCGGGAGGGTGGCCGACTGGGTCGACCTGCGGGTCATCGACCACGGTCCCGGCATCCGACCGGCCGACCGCGACCTGGTCTTCCTCCCCTTCCAACGCCTCGGTGACTCCGACAACCGCACCGGGGTCGGTCTCGGCCTGGCCGTCTCGCGCGGTTTCGTCGAGGCCGTGGGCGGCCAGCTGGACCTCGAGGACACCCCCGGTGGTGGGTGCACCCTGGTGGTGCGCCTGCCCGTCCCGGTCGACCGGACGCCGACCATCATCGACGCCGACCTCGAGTCCGACGTGGTGGTCCCCGACCGGCCCGGTGACGGTGGCCCGGACGAGGGACAGGATCGGGGCGACGCCCCCACCGACGACGCCGGGGTGCACCCGTGAACGCCCCCCGGCGGGCGCCCGAGGGGACGGCGGCCGGATCGCGCGTCCTCGTGATCGACGACGACCCGTCGCTGCTGCGGGCCCTCACCATCAGCCTCGGCGCCCGGGGCTACGAGGTCACCGGGGCCCGCACCGGGGAAGAGGGCCTGGACCGGGTGGCCCACTGGCACCCCGATCTGGTGCTCGTCGACCTCGGCCTACCCGGGATCGACGGCGTCGAGGTGATCCGGGGCATCCGGGGCTGGAGCGA
>PMFY01000251.1 GCA_003157945.1 Acidimicrobiaceae bacterium
ACGGTGGCATCTTCGCCTTCGGTGACGCCCATTTCCACGGCGCCGCCTCCACGATCCCGGGCAGCACCCCGATCATCGGCATGGCGACGGACACCCTCACGGGCGGCTACTGGCTCGTCGGTGGACTGGGAGGGGTGTACGCCTTCAACGCCCCCTTCTACGGGGCGGCGTGATCCGCAACGCGGCTCCTGTCAGGACCCTGCGTCCGCTCCTCGGCCCGGCGCGGCGCGCCGTCGTCGTCGCGCTGGCGGTCCTCGCCTGCACGGCGGCCGTCGCCGGCACGGCCCAGGTCGCCGGCGCGGCGACCGCCGGAGGCGAGGTACTGGTGACGCCCGGCACGACCCGGGCGCTCACCTCCGGCGCTTCGACGACCCCCTACGGGGTCGTCCTGCCCGCCGGGGCCTCGTGCCCCGGTGACACGGCCCACGACGGGTACCACGTGTTCACGTACCTGGTGCCCGCCGGCGACTCGCCGACCGACGTCTCCTTCCGGACCGGCGACCCCAGCAAGTGGTACGGGTACGTCGCCGAGGGCGCCTACATCGGGGCGATCAACACCGCGGAGTCCACCGGTCAGATCGTGGGCCTCCCGACCTCCTTCGTCTGGACCCGGCTGACGCCGCAGATCCTGTTCCCGGACGGCGCCCACACGGCCGTCTGGAACGGGGGGATCGCCTGCGCGGACACGCACGGCCAGGTCACGGACTACTGGAACTCGACCATCCGGTTCACCGCCGATGCCTCCGATCCCCACGGCTTCACCTGGAGGGTCATCGACCAGGGTGAGGTCCCCACCTCGTATCCCGTGGCCCTGTGGGTGGGCATCGCGCTCCTCGTGGTGGCGG
This sequence comes from Acidimicrobiaceae bacterium, assembly GCA_003157945.1. The sequence goes on from PMFY01000251.1 coordinate 846, forward strand.
CGGGTGCCGCGGCCTATGCCCTCCGGCTCCGTCGGCGGGGCAGCGGACCGGCGGCACCGTCCCGGGAGGTGGGCAGCGGACCCGCCCCGGGCGGTCCGGGCGAGGACGACCAGGTGTCATCCGAGCCGCCGGCCGACGCGCCGCAGAGCGAACGGGTCGGACGTTGAGCACGATGGCCCCCGACCTCGGCGTGACCGAGGTCCCGAGCGCGCCCCACGGCACCGACGACCGTCCCCGCCGTCAGCTGGTCGACACCAAGGCGCCGGCGGAGCGCGCCTTCCGTGGACTGAACCGGGGGAGTGCAGTGGTGGTCCTGGCCATCTTCGCCCTGGTGGGCGTCTTCCTGGCCGTCCGCGCCGAGCCCGCGCTGCGGGTGTCCAAGTTCTCCTTCCTCACCACCCAGGCCTGGCAACCGGACATCCACCACTTCGGGATCGCCGGCATCATGGTGGACACCATCCTCATCGCCGTGGTGGCGGTGATCATCGCCATCCCGGTGGCCCTCGGGCTCTCGCTGTTCATCACGGAGGTGGCCCCGGCGTCCATCAAGCGGACCCTGGTGTCGCTGGTCGACCTGATGGCAGCCGTGCCCAGCGTCGTCTACGGCCTCTGGGCCCTCGAGTTCCTCCAGGGGCGTGTCGTCGGCGTGTCCCGGTGGCTGGCGACGTGGGCCGACTGGATCCCGCTGTTCCGGGTCAACGGGGCCGACCCGTCCAACCCCGTCCAGTCCGGGACCCTCTACAGCGCCTCGACCTTCATCGTCGGGATCGCCGTGTCGCTCATGGTGATCCCGATCCTCTGCTCGGTCATGCGGGAGTCGTTCGCCCAGGCGCCGCTCGGCGAGCGGGAGGGCGCCTACGCCCTCGGGGGTACCCGCTGGGGCATGATCCGCACCGTCGTGCTCCCCTTCGGCAAGGGCGGGATCATCGGCGGCACCATGCTCGGACTCGGACGGGCCCTGGGGGAGACGATCGTCGTCATCCTCATCATCTCGCCGGTCTTCACCATCAACTCGCACATCCTGCAGTCCGGCGGGAACTCGATCTCGGGACTCATCGCCAACCTGTACAGCGAGTCCGACGCCTTTGGGACCTCCGCCCTCATGGCCGCCGGACTGGCCCTGTTCGCCCTGACCCTCGCCATCAACTTCGCCGCCTCCGCCGTCGTGGCCCGATCGCGCTCGGGCGCGGAGAGCGACGGGTGAGATGACGCTCCTCGAGGATCCGACGACGGGCCGACCGGCAGGGGGCGACGTCGACGCCCCCGTCGACCGACCGACCGTGCCCGCGGGCCGGCGGAGGGTCGGCGGCATCCAGGGGGGCATGCTCCGCAACCTGGGTGGCGCCGCGCTGGCCGGCATCAGCGGAAGCATCCTGGTGGCGCTCCTGACCGGTCTGTCCGGCCCGATCGGCCTGGCCATCGTGGCCTACGTGCTCTTCGTGGTGACCTATGCCGTCCTGGTGTCCCTGACCGAGGACCGCCCGGCCGTGACGGACGCGGTCATGACCGTGGTGATGGCCTCGTCCGCCGTGCTGGCCATCGGCGCCCTGGCCGTCGTGATCTTCTTCACACTGGCCCGCGGGTGGGGTGCCCTCATCCACCTCAACACGTACACCCAGGACCTGTCGAGCGCCGGTCCGACCGCCCCGCTCACCAGGGGTGGCATCGGGCACGCCATCGTGGGGACGCTCTGGATGATCGGCATCGCCGTGGTACTGACCGTGCCCATCGGACTGGTGGCCGCCGTGTACCTCGACATGACGCGGAGCCGACCGGCACGCATGTTCCGCACGGTCGTCGAGGCGATGTCCGCCCTCCCCAGCATCCTGGCCGGCCTCTTCATCTACGCCCTGTGGATCCTCACACTGGGGAACCAGCACAGCGGCCTGGCGGCCGCCCTGGCGCTGAGCGTGATGATGCTGCCGTACATGATCCGGGCCTCGGACCTGGCCCTGCGGCTGGTGCCCGGCAACCTGCGCGAGGCCTCGGCGGCGCTCGGTGCGCCGTCGTGGAGGACCGAGATGCAGGTCGTGATCCCGACGGCCCGGTCCGGACTGGCGACGGCCGTCATCCTGGGCGTGGCGCGCGGGATCGGCGAGGCGTCGCCCGTCCTGCTGACGGCCGGGTACACCCCGTACATCAACGGCAATCCCCTGCACGGACCGATGGCGTCGCTCCCGCTCGTGGCCCTGAAGCTCGTCCTCTCCGGAAGCCCGGGATTCACGGAGCGGGCCTTCGCCGCCGCCTCGTTCCTGCTCCTCCTGGTGATCATCCTGTTCGTGACCGCCCGCAAGGTGGGCGGATGGGGCCCCGGCCACCTGTCCGACCGCGGCCTGCGGAAGGTCCGCGAGGCCTCGGCGCGCGACGCCGCCCGCTACGCCCGGTCCCAGGCCGCAACCGACGGTGCGGCCGGCGTCACCGTCCCGGCGACCCCACCCGTCCACGACCCACCACCACTGGAGCATCCGTGACCACCACCCGACCCACCGTCCGACTGCTGCGCACGGTCCGTGCCGTCGCGGTAGCGCTGGCCGTGACCGGTCTCGTCGTCATCGCCGTCGTGGCCGGCGCGGCCTCGCCCGCCGGGGCGACGTCCTACGTCCCGGTGGCCGGGGAGGGCTCGTCGTGGTCCGCCGGGGCGCTCTCCCAGTGGATCGCCGACGTCCACGCCGACGGCATCCAGATCAACTACACGGCCAACGGCTCGACCGCCGGCCGGGACGACTTCATCTCGGGGCAGACCGACTTCGCCGCCTCGGACATCCCGTTCCAGACCAACCCGGGGGACGGCTCGGCGCCCGAGCACCCCACGCCGGGCAGCTACGCGTACATGCCGATCACCTCGGGCGGCACGGTGTTCATGTACAACCTCACCATCAACGGGCAGCGGGTGACCAACCTGCGCCTGTCGCCCGTGAACATCTTCAAGATCTTCACGGGTGTCATCACCAACTGGGACGACCCGGCGCTGGCGGCGGACAACCCCGGCCTGCGCCTGCCGAACCAGTCGATCGTGCCGGTGGTCCGGTCCGACGGCTCGGGCACGAGCTACGAGCTGTCGGCGTGGATGATCAGCCAGGACCCGTCCCTCTGGACCGCCTACTGCTCCAAGACGGGTCATAGCCAGGCCTGTGGCGCGTCCTCGTTCTATCCGACGTCGGGCAACATGATCGCCCAGAACGGCGACCTCGGGATCGCCTCCTACGTGTCCCAGGCCTTCGCCGCGGGATCGATCGGCTACGTCAACTACTACTACGCGCTGACCACCCACTTCCCGGTGGCCCAGGTCCTCAACGCCGCCGGCTACTACACCGAGCCCACGCCCCAGAACGTGGCGGTGTCGCTGCTGCAGGACAAGGTGGACACCACCGACACCAACAACCCGGCGCTCTACCTGACCCAGAACCTGACGGGCGTCTACACCGACACCGACCCGCGGACGTATCCCATGTCCTCCTACGGGTACCTGATCCTGCCGACGACGGTGGGGAACGGCTTCTCGACGGCCAAGGGGGCGACGCTGGCCGCGTTCTCGTACTACGCCATGTGTCAGGGCCAACAGCAGTCGGCCGCGCTCGGGTACTCGCCCATGCCCATCAACCTGGTCCAGGCGGCGTTCGCCCAGATCGCCAAGATCCCCGGCGCCAACGTCCAGACGATCAACATCCAGGGCTGCAACAATCCGACGTTCTCTCCCTCGGGGGTGAACACCCTGGCCCTGACGGCCCCGTATCCGCCGGCCTGCGACAAGCAGGGCCCGACGCAGTGCACCTACGGCACCGGGGGGGCGGCGTCGACCTCCACGCCGGTCAGCGCGTCGGCGGGCGGTTCGAACGGCGCCGGCTCGTCGTCGGCGAAGTCGGCCGCGGCCGCGGCGGCGGCCGCCGGGGGCGCCAAATCGGGCTCGGGCTCGGGCTCGGGGTCGGGATCGACCGTCGTCTGTGACCCCACGACGGGGGCGTGCACCACCACGTCCGGCTCGGGGGACGCCTCCAGCCTCGACGCCTCGCCGACCGCCGTGACCGACACCCTGTCCGCCAGTGGCGGGTGGTCGACCACCCAGACCCTGCTGGTGCTGATCGCCCTGTGCATCCTCGCCCTGATGCTGGTGCCCGGACTGCTGTCGCGGCACCTCGAACGACGCCGGTCGTCGCCATGACGCACCCACGCCGCCTCCACGCCCGTCGCACCGGCTCGCGGCGGACCCTGCTCGGTGCCGTCGCCGGCGGGGCCGTCGGGCTCGTGCTCTTCGTGACCGTGCCCGGTATCCAGCCCGGCGCCGGTGCCGCGCCGGACCCGTTGCCCGGCAGCCAGGGCGTCGTGACGTCACTGCCGGCGACGGCGTCCGCCGTGACCGTCTCGGGCTCCGGCGCCTACGCGGGCCTGAAGGTGACGGTCAACCAGACGGCCAACCTCGTCGACCAGGCCGTCTCGGTGTCGTGGACGGGAGGCACCCAGACCACCTCGTCCTCCCAGTTCCAGGCCAACTACCTGCAGATCTTCGAGTGCTGGGGTGACCCCCAGTCGACCGATCCGGCGACGACGTCCGATCCGGGGCCGCTGCCCAGCCAGTGCCAGTTCGGCGCCGAGGCGACCTCGAGTTCGGCCTATCCGGTGTCGGGGGCGGGCTCCGAGTACTCGCGGGTCATCACCCAGCACGCCTGGAGCAACTTCCCGTCGGCGTGCGACTTCCCCGCGGGCCAGGCCACTCCTCCCGCCTGTTCCGCACTCGGCTACTTCGACCCGACGCAGGGGTACCTGGTGCAGCCCTTCGAGGCGGTGGACGGCACCGTGGTCGGCCAGCAGGCGGACTACAACTACGACAACAACCCCTTCGATCCGAAGCCCTTCTGGCTCAATCCGTACTTCCGCTACGGCACGTCCAACGAGGTGGACTTCGCCCGCACCTACGCCGACGGCACGGGAAACCAGCTGTTCCAGGTCCAGACCGGTCTCGAGGCACCCGGTCTCGGGTGCGGCCAGCAGCTCCAGAAGGTCGCCGGAGGCACCAAGGTGCCCCAGTGCTGGCTGGTCGTCGTCCCCCGGGGGACGCCCGCCGAGGAGAACCCGTCGAACGTCGTCGGCGACAGTGTGACGACGTCGCCGCTGTCCGCATCGGCCTGGGCGAACCGGATCGCCATCCCCCTGTCGTTCAACCCGGTGGGCTCGAGCTGCGCCATCAACGCGACGGCCAGCCAGATCCTGGGCAACGAGGCCGCCGCCTCCGCCGTCGACAGCTGGCAGCCGGCCCTCTGCGATCAGGCGGGGTCACCCTCGTACAGCTACATCGAGAGCACGGACGACCAGGCCCGGCAGAACATCGTGGCCCCCACCTACGGCTCGGCCGGGATGTCCGTCTCCACCTATCCGGCGGACCCGTCCGAGACGAGTCCGACGAACCCCATCGTCTACGCTCCCGTCACGCTGTCCGGCGTGGCGGTGGCCTTCAACATCCAACGGGTGCCCGCCCTGAACGGTGGAACGGGCGAACAGGCCCTGGCGGGCACCCAGGTCCAGAACCTCTATCTCACCCCGAGGCTGATGGCCAAACTGCTGACCCAGTCGTACCAGGCGCAGTTCCAGGACATCACGGCCACCAAACCCGCCGGCTACGGATGGGCCCTGCACAATCCGATCGACCTCTTCACCGATCCCGACTTCCTGCAGTGGAACCCGGAGTTCAAGGACCTGACGACGAGCCAGGCCATCAATGCGGGCACGGCCCTGGTCGAGGAGCCCACCTCGGACGCCGCCACCGAGGTCTGGAAGTGGATCCTCGCCGATCCCGAGGCCCGGGCGTGGCTCGACGGCACCCCCGACAACGGCATGGTGGTCAACCCGCTCTACAGCATGAACCCGAAGCAGAACCCGTCGGGCATCGCGTTCGATCCCGCCACGCTGAACCAGTACCCGAAGAGCGACCCCTACTGCTACTCGACCGGGGAGACCGTCGTCGGGCCGCCCTCCGCGCCGGCCCGCAAGCTCTGCGTCCTCGACTGGGCGCCCTACTCGTTGACCATGCAGGCGGCCGCCCAGTCCACCGGTGCGGCCAACGACGGTGCGAAGACCACCTTCAATCCCGGCGGAACCGCCGACACGGCGTGGACGTCCAACGGCCCGCAGGTCCCGGGTACCCACTTCGTCATCTCGATCACGGACACGGCCTCGGCCGCCCGCTTCGGCCTCCAGACCGCCAGTCTGAGCCGGTCCGGTGACGACGGGACGTCCCGGTCCTTCGTCGCCCCCGACGCCGCCGCCCTCATCGCCGGCGAGCAGACCGATGTGCCGAGCGCGGTGTCCGGGGTGCTGGTGCCGGATCCCTCCACGAAGGCACCCGGGGCCTATCCGCTGACCCTCATGTCCTACGCGTCGACGGCGCCGGAGACCCTCACGGCCGCGCAGCGCACGCTGTACACGAACTTCATCCTGTTCGCCATCGGCGACGGCCAGACCTCGGGCGTCGAGCCCGGTCAACTGCCTCCGGGCTACGTGCCGCTGCCCGGCGGGCTGCGCCTCGAAGCGCTCAACGCCACCAACTCCATCCTGCACCCTCCCGCCGAGCCGACGACCACCACCTCCGACGGGGGATCGGGGGACGGGTCGGCCTTCTCGGGCACGGGGAGCCTCGACAACGCGTCGTTCAACGGTGACACGGCGACCGCCGCGGCAACCGACACCACGTCGGGCGCCGCGGGCTCCGGCTCCTCGAGCGGGGCGAAGGGATCGAGACCGGCCGCACTCGGCCTGCTGCGGACGTCGTCGCTGTCCGTGGGCAGCATCCGGTACCTGCTGCCGCTCCTCCTGCTCATCGGGGTCGGCGCCGGACTGGGCTCGCTGGCCCTCGCCCGGTCCAGCCGGTCGGCCACCGCCGTCGTCGGTGCCGACACCCCCGCCACGGAGGACATCCCGTGAACCCAGCAGCCCGCCGACCGACCACCACCGCCGCCACGACCACGAGGGAGCAAGAACCCGTGAACATCACACTCGCCACCACCACCAGGCACCGACGTCCGACGTGGTCGGGCGCCCGGGCGACCGCATGGGCCGCCGGAGCGGTGGCCGTCCTCGGCCTCGGCCTGACCGTGGCCGGCCCCGCCGGCGCGGCGACCGTCAACGGCACCGCCACGATCGCCAGCCCCGGCTCGTCCACCGAACTGGCGTCGGGTGGCTCGGCCACCCAGTTCACGGTGGCGCTGCCGCCCCAGGCCGCCTGCGACGGGGACACGGCCACCCACGGCTACCACATCTACAGCTACCTGCTCCAGAAGGGCACCGCACTTTCCGGGGTGTCATTCACCCTGGGCTCGCCCAGCGTGGGCTTCGGCCTGTTCGACGAATTGGGCACCTACTACGGCCCCATCAACACCGCGATCGGGACAGGGCAGATCGTCGAGATCCCCAACGACTTCGAATGGGCGCCGATGATCGTCAAGGGCTACCTGCCCCTGACGGGGGCGACTGGACTCCTCTACACGGGCTCGGGGGCGACGGCCTCCGGGGTGTGGGAGGCCGGGATCGTGTGCGCCAACACGACCGGTGCGCCCGTCGACAATTGGAACACCGAGGTGACCTTCAGCGCCAGCTCCTCCGACGCGAACGGCTTCACCTGGTCGGCCGTCCCGGGCGTATCGACCACCACCACCACCACGACCACCACCACGACCACCACGACGAC
>PMFY01000019.1 GCA_003157945.1 Acidimicrobiaceae bacterium
CCGACCGCCGGGCCGACCGCCGGGGGCACCTCGGTGGTCATCACCGGGACCAACCTGGGCTCGGCCACCGCGGTCGACTTCGGCGCCAACGCGGCCACCGTCACGGCCGACACGTCCAACTCGATCACGGCCACGGCACCCGTCGGCAGCGCCGGACCGGTCGACGTGACCGTGACGACGCCCGACGGCACGTCGGCCACCTCGGCGAACGACGTGTTCACCTATGAGGGAGTGCCGACCGTGTCGGACATCGCCCCGACCGCCGGCCCCACGGCCGGCGGCACCTCGGTGGTCATCACCGGCACCAACCTGGGCTCGGCCACCGCGGTCGACTTCGGCGCCAACGCGGCCACCGTCACGGCCGACTCGGCCACGTCGATCACGGCCACGGCACCCGCCGGCAGCGCCGGAACGGTCGACGTGACCGTCACGACGGCCGGTGGGACCTCGGCGACCTCGGTGAGCGACGCATTCACGTACGGCACCGCACCCCTGTTCACCTCCGGTACCTCGACCACCTTCGTCACGGGTACGGCGGGGACGTTCACCCCGACCGCCACCGGTAGCCCGACCCCGACCATCGGGGAGAGCGGCACCCTCCCGAGCGGCGTCTCCTTCACCGGAGGGGTCCTGTCGGGAACGCCCACGGTGACCGGGTCCTTCCCGATCACCTTCACGGCGTCGAACGGCATCGGCGGTCCGGTGAGTCAGAGTTTCACCCTGACCGTGGTGGCCATCCAGATCACCACGACCTCGTTGCCCACGGCCACGCTCAACACCTCGTATTCGGGACAGTTGGTCGAGGTGGGCGGCAAGGCACCGGTCAAGTGGACGACGAGCGTGAAGTTGCCCAAGGGCCTGAAGCTCAACAAGGCCACCGGCGCCATCACCGGGAAGCCGGGCAAGAAGGACGCCACCGGCTCCTTCCCGATCACCTTCACGGTGACCGACAAGTCCAAGCCGACCAAGAACACCGCCTCGGTGACCCTCACGCTGACCGTCAGCGCCTGACCACCAGGTCCGAACTCCGATCCGATGGCCTCCCGGTCCCGTGCCGAGCACCTGCCCGACACGGGACCGGGGAGCGTCGGGTCACGAACCGGGTCGCCACGGTGACCCGCCACTCATGACCGACACCCGCCAACCGACCGATCCGAACAGCGCACCGTCGCAGGAGAAGGAACGAGACATGGACAACACGCACACGCACACCCCGACCGGTAGCCCCGGACGACGGCTCGGACACGGCCGACGCGTCCTGACCGCCGGCATCGCCGCGTTCGCCGGCATGGCCACGCTGGTCACCGCGGCGGCCACGGCGACACCGGCCTCGGCGGCCACGGTGAACGGGATCGCCACCATCGCCAGTCCGGGCACCACCACCCCGCTCCTCTCGGGTGGCTCGGCCACCCAGTTCACCGTGTCGCTACCGCCGCAGGCGGCGTGCAGCGGGGACACCGCCACCAACGGCTACCACGTCTACAGCTACCTGGTGCACAAGGGCGTGGCGCTCTCCGGGATCACCTTCATCGGGGACCCGTCGGCCGGCCTGGGCCTGTTCGATCCGACCGGCACCTACTACGGGCCGGTCAACACGGCGATCGGCACCGGTCAGATCGTCGGCATCCCCAACAACTTCGAGTGGGCGCCGATCATCGCCAAGAGCTACGTCCCGCTCACGGGATCGTCGGGACTGCTCTACACCGGCTCCGGGACGTCCGCCTCCGGCATCTGGGAAGCCGGGATCGTCTGTGCCAACACCTCCGGCGTCCCGGTCGACAACTGGAACACCGAGGTCACCTTCGCGGCGAAGGCCAGCGACACCAACGGTTTCAACTGGTCCGCCGTCCCGGGTCCGTCGGGTAGCGCGCCAGCCGCCATCACCTCGGCCGCCTCGGCCACCTTCACCGAGGGTGCGTCCAACACGTTCACCCCGACGGCCACCGGTACCCCGACCCCGGTGATCACGGAGACCGGCAGCCTGCCGGCCGGCGTGACCTTCAGTGGTGGCGTGCTCTCGGGCACGCCGACGGTGACCGGGACGTTCCCGATCACCTTCACCGCCACCAACGGCATCGAGTCACCGGCCACCCAGAGCTTCACGCTCACGGTCAACGCGGCCGCGGGGCTGCACATCACCACGACCTCGCTGCCCACGGTCCATCTCAATGTCGCCTATTCGGCAGCATTGACGGTCACGGGTGCGACGACGGCGGTCAAGTGGACCACCAACGTGAAGCTGCCGAAGGGGCTGAAGCTGAACAAGACGACCGGTGCCATCTCCGGTAAGGCCAGCACGAAGGACGCCACCGGCTCCTTCCCGATCACCTTCACGGTGACCGACAAGGCCAAGCCGACCAAGCACACCGCCTCGGCGACCCTCACGCTGACGGTCGTCACCCCCTGACCTCGGGGCCGGGCCGCCCACCCACGGTGGGCGGCCCGGATGTCCGACCGGCCACCGGGGCCCGGGACGTACAGCGTCCCGGGCCCCGTGGCGTCACGGTCCGGGGACTCCCGCTCCGACCCCCGGGCCCCGGGGCCGGGGGTCGGGGGTCGGGGGTCGGAGCCGCCCGGGCCCCGGGGGGGGATCCCGAGCCCCGGTGACACCCCCCGGTGACACCCCCTCGGTGACACCCCCAGGCGTCCCGGCGAAGGCAGTCGGGCGCGCATGGACTAGTCCGGCCACCTGAAGTAATATCGACAGACCTACTAGGAATTGTGGAGGAGCGAACCCCGGACCTGGTCCGGAGCTCGCGATCCACCAGCCGATCGCCCGATCGACGCACGGGGGAGCAGCAGGGGCAGCTGAGGGCCGTCGACGCCCTTTTCCGTTCCGGCCGATCCCCCTGCTCCGTCAGCACAGAAGGAACAGAACATGGACGCCAATCGCCCGCCCGCCTCACTTCCCACTGACGCGACGCCGTCCGCCCGCGGGGCCGCAGGCGCCCGCCGGGGGCGGGGAGCGGTCACGCTCGTCCTCGCCGCACTGGCCGTCCTCGCCACCCTGGTCGTGGTCACGGCGACACCGGCGTCGGCGGCCACGGTCAACGGCATCGCCACCATCGCCGACCCGGGGACCACCACCCCGCTCCTCTCGGGGGGCTCGGCCACCCAGTTCACCGTCTCGCTGCCCGCCCAGGCGGCGTGCAGCGGCGACACCGCCAACGACGGCTACCACGTCTACAGCTACCTGCTGCCGAAGGGGACCGACCTGAGCACTGTCACGTTCCAGGTCGGCCCGTCGGCCGGCCTGGGACTGTTCGACCCGACCGGCACCTACTACGGTCCGGTCAACACCGCGATCGGCACCGGCCAGATCATCGGCATCCCCAACAACTTCGAGTGGGCACCGATGATCACCAAGAGCTACATCCCCCTCACGGGCGCGTCCGGCCTGCTCTATACCGGCTCCGGGGCCACCGCCTCGGGCGTCTGGGAGGCGGGGATCGTCTGTGCCAACACCACGGGCGCACCGGTCGACAACTGGAACACCGAGGTGACCTTCGCGGCCGACTCCGGTGACGCCAACGGGTTCACCTGGTCCGCCGTGCCCGGCCCGTCCGGCAGCGCGCCGGCCGCCATCACGTCGGCCTCGTCGACCTCCTTCACCGAGGGTGTCGCCGGCACGTTCACCCCGACGGCCACCGGTACGCCGACCCCGGTCATCACGGAGTCGGGCGCCCTGCCGACCGGCGTGACCTACACCGGAACCGAGCTCTCGGGCACGCCCACGCAGTCCGGCTCGTTCCCGATCACCTTCACCGCCACCAACGGCATCGAGTCACCGGCTACCCAGAGCTTCACGCTGAACGTCCTGTCGGGCCCGACCGTCACCTCCATCGCCCCGACCAGCGGTCCGACCACCGGTGGCACCAGCGTGGTCATCACCGGCACCAACCTCGGGTCGGCCACGGCAGTCAAGTTCGGCACCGCCTCGGCGGCCATCACCGCCAACACCGCCACCTCCGTCACCGCCACGTCACCCGTCGGCAGCGCCGGCACCGTCGACGTGACCGTGACCACCGCGGGCGGCACGTCGGCCACCTCGGCCAACGACAGGTTCACCTACCTGGCCGCGCCGACGGTCACCTCGATCGCGCCGACCAGCGGCCCGACGGCCGGTGGCACCAGCGTGGTCATCACCGGCACCAATCTGGGCTCGGCCACCGCCGTCAAGTTCG
>PMFY01000206.1 GCA_003157945.1 Acidimicrobiaceae bacterium
TCCTGCCTGCGCGACTTCGAGCGCCGGGGCTGGATCAGCATGGAGTCCCGACGGCTCCACGTCATCGATCCGGAAGGCCTGGCCCGTGGTGCCAGCCTCTGAACGTGTCGCCGACCGCCGGCACTCCGGAGTCGGCCCAGGCGGGCGCGGGCTCGGCGCGCGGATCCCGTGGGCTGCGCCCCCGGTTGCGGCAGAATCCAGGCCATGAAGGCTGTCCGCTACGACTTCGCCGACGCCGACTTCCCCGCCTCGTTGGTGGACGTGGACGAACCCGCCCTCCCCACCGGCGAATGGGCCCGTGTGGCGGTCGGCGTCGGGGGGATCTGTGGCAGCGACCTCCATCTGTTCGGCCCGGTCGTGGCCGGCTCCCCGACGCTGCGGGGGATCGCCGACTTCCCCTTCGAACTCGGCCACGAGATCGCCGGGACGGTCATCGAGGCCGGCGAGGACTGCCCGTTCGCCGTCGGGACCCGGGTGGCGGTCGACCCGATCATCCCCTGCCTGCCCCGGGGCATCGACCCACCGTGTGCCCACTGCGCCCGGGGATGGGCGTCGAGCTGTCTCCGCTTCGACAGCCACGTGATGACCGGCGGCCGGTCGCTCGGCTACACGCGGGGGCTCGGGGCCGGATGGGCCGAGCAGGTCCTGGGGCACCGGTCCATGCTCCACCCGATCCCCGACAGTGTGCCCGAGACGGCGGCCGTCCTGCACGAGCCGATCTCGATCGCCATCCACGGCCTGGCCCACCGACCCCCGGATGAGGGGGCTCCGATCCTCATCGTCGGGGGCGGCATCATCGGGCTCACCGCCCTCCTGGCCGTGCGGACCTACTTTCCCGACAACCCGGTGACGGTGCTGGCGCGCCACCCCCACCAGGCGGAGGCCGCCCGCACCTGCGGGGCGACGTCGGTCGTGAGGGGATCCGGGGCGGCGGCGTTCGAGGAGCTGGCCGTCCTGGCCGGGGGGCGGTCCGTCGGGGACGGCGACGACCGGATGCTGATGGGCGGGTTCCCCTACGTCATCGAGGCGGCCGGGGGGCCGGGTGCCGTGACCGACGCGCTGCGGGCCGCCGATCACCGGGGGACGGTGCTCACCCTGGGGGCGGCGGGAGTCGGGACGGTCGACCTGACCCCGATCTGGTACAAGCAGCTGGCGATGGTCGGCTCCGTCGACCACGGGTCGAACCCGTCGGCGGACATGGGCCGGGCGTCCGGGGGCCCCGACCACTCGATCGATGCCGCCCTGGCGGTGCTGGCGCAGCGGGCGTTCCCGCCCGAGGTGCTGGTCACGCACGAGTTCCCCCTCGAGGGGTATCGGGAAGCCGTCCGGGCCGGGCTCGACAAGACCACCAGCCGGGCGATGAAGGTGGTCCTCCGGCCGGACCGATGAGCTCCGACGACGGGTCCCGGGCGCACCCGGGCCGCGGTCCCGGGCCCTACCGGCTGTCGATGGTGACCTTGACGGCCCCGGACGACTCCTGGTCGGCCAGCACGGTGAAGGCGTCGCGCCACTCGTCGAGNNCCGACCATGTCCAGGAAGTGGGCGATGCCGTGCTGGCGGACTCCCTCGACCTCCTCGATCCCGAAGGCGTTGGAACCGGTGTAGATGATCTCCTTGGAGTACACCGGTGTGTCGTCCCACTTGGCGGCGCCGTGCATGCCCAGCTTGACGAGGGTGCCCCGGGCGCGCAGCACGCGGCAGCCGACCTCCAACGTCTCGGCCGCCCCGATCGTGTCGTAGACCACGTCGATGCCACCCGGGAAGGCCATGGGGAGCCCGTCCGCCGGCTGCAGCACGCCACCCGACCAGTCCGCGACCTGCTCGATGAGCTCGAGCCGGGGCTCGTGGGGCACCGTGGAGGCGCCGAAGTCCTCGGCCAGCCGGCGTTGCGCGGCGAACCGGGCGACCACCATCACCTCGACCGTCGGGTACAGCGCCCGGAGGATGGCGACGGCGCACTGACCGAGCGCACCGGCGCCGTAGACGAGCACCTTGCTCCCCGGCTGCGGCGGGTGGCGGGTGACGGCGTGGAGGGACACCGCGAAGGGGTCGGCGATGACCACCTGCTCGTCGGTCAGGTGGTCCGGCACCTTGAAGAGCATCGAGTCGTGGGCCGGCATGAGGTCGGCGAACCCGCCGGTGACGTCGGCGCACATGCCGATGTGGATGCCGGGAGCGAACGAGCCCTTGCCGAACGAGTGGCACTGGCTGAGGTCGCCCGCGACGCACGCCGGACAGACGGGTGACACCCCCCGCGTGACGCAGGTGAGCCACGGGTTGAGGGCGACACGGTCCCCGGGCTGGAGCCCCTCCGCCTCGGGCCCGACGTCGACCACCTCGGCGATCACCTCGTGGCCCATGACGTGGGGNNTTGGACTCCGACCCGCAGATCCCCACCAGTCTCGGCCGGGTGACCACCCAGTCGGGCCGGAGGAACCCGGGCTCGTCGATGTCGACGAGCCGGGTGGGTGTCCGGGCCAGCATCCGCAACAGGCGGTTGTCCGTCTCGCCGATGGACTGCATCTCCGGCTCGACGCCGTACATGAGCGCTCGCATGGGCGCATCGTAGGGCTCCGCCGGCCCGCCGTCCCGGCCCGCCGTCGGTCGGGGGCCGGCGGGGCTCCGTGGGGGACGCCGCCCCGACGGCCGGTAGGAGCCGGCTACCGGGTCGTCACCCCGTCACATCGGGCGGGTGCGCGGCGATCTGGTCGTCGATCTGGTGCAGGTCGAAGTAGTCACGCCAGCGGGTGACCAGCCCCTCGGGGTCCACGTCGACCACCGTGCATCCGTGCAGCTCGATGGGGACCGTGCCGCCCAGCGTCCCCCGTCCGATCCACTCGAACGCACCGCCCGTGTCGTCGCCGTGCACCCAGAGGATCTGCTGCCGCCAGTCGGGGAAGGACGCCTGGGTCATCTCCTCGATGGCGGCCAGGTCCGTGGTGGGCTCGTTGACCGGGTCGCTGAACAGGGCGCCCGGAGCGAAGAAGGAGGGGAAGTCGCCGTCGGGGCCGAGGGCGTGCTCGAGGCGCTCCGCCCACGATGGCCAGTCCATGGATCCACCGTACCGTCCCCCCGCCGTGTCGTCCCCCCGCCGTCCGGTGGAGACGCGCAGTAGTCTGCGCCTGACCGGACGGGGGAGCCGAGCCGGGGGGAGGCGAGTCGGATGGCAGAGCACGGTCGTGACGCCCCGTCAGCGCCGCCGCCCTACGTGGTGGTATCGGCCGATGCCCACGCCGCGCCGGACACCCTCGAGCAATTCCTCGCCTACGTCGATCCGGTGCACCGTGAGGCGGTGGCGGCGTTCGGGGACCTCTCCTCCGTGGCCATCCCCATGTTCGGAGGGGTCGACCCCGGCGAGATCGACGACCCCGACGCCGTCCGGGCCGTCGCCACCAGGAGGCTCGCCGGCATGGGTGTCGACACCCGGGCGGCGTCGGCGTGGTTGGCCCGCTACGGCGAGGAGTGGGTGTTCCCCGCCGACGCCGACGGCCGGCGCCTCGCCTACCTCGAGGAGCAGGGCATCCATGCCGAGGTGGTGTTCCCGGGACCGGTGCTCGCCGGCGGGCTGTCCCCGGCCATGTACCTCGGAGGCCACACCGCCAAGAACCTCGAGCCGGTGTGGCCGGCTCTGTGGGCCTACTACCGGTGGCTGGCCGAGTTCGTGGCCGCCGCCCCGGGACGGCGGACCGGGTGCATCCCCATCGACCTCCATGACCTGGACCGGGCCGTCGAGGCGATCGCCTGGACCCGGGACCACGGCATCCACGGCGGCGTGATGCTGCCGGCCATGTCGCTGCGCAGCGGGCTCCCGGGCTACGCCGACGAGTACTACGAGCCGCTGTGGAGCGCGTGCGAGGCCCACGGCATCGTGGTCAACCTGCACACGGGTGCCTCAGGGTCGGCCACCGACGCCCGACAGCTCTACGACGACCGGCACGGCGGCTTCCTCGGCCTCTACGAGGCGTTCGTGTTCACCCGACGCCCACTGTGGTTCATGATCCTCGGCGGCGTCTTCGACCGCCACCCCGACCTCAAGGTGGTGGTCACGGAGAACGGGGTGCAGTGGCTGCCCTCGCTGGTGCGGGACCTGGAGTCCTTCTTCGACACCCACGGCGGGGCCCCGGTGCGCTCCTACCTCGCGATGCGCCCGTCGGAGTACGTGGACCGCCACGTGTTCCTGGGTGGCTCGCTGATGCAGCGCGCCGATGCCGAGATGCGCGAGGAGATCGGNNCCGGACCTGCGCCGGATCCTCGGGGGCAACGCCTGTCGGCTGTTCGGCTTCGACGGGGCGCAGCTCCAGGAGGTGGCCGACCGGGTCGGACCCACCGTGGCCGACCTCTCCCGGCCGATCGACCGGGACGACATCCCGGAGACCTTCAGCTGGAGTCTGGCCCGCCCCGTGCCGCTGGCCTCGGCGTCCGGGCCCGGCGCCTGAGCGGCGTGTCCGGGCCGCCGCCAGGCGCGGGTGCCGGCGTGTCCGGGCTGCTCACCGACCAGCTGCGGACGATGGCCGCGGCCTACCCCGACGAGACGGCGTACCGGAACCTCGGGGACGACACGTCGATCACCTTCGACCGGTGGGAACGGCGGTCCAACCGGCTGGCCCGCGGGCTCGTCGACCGGGGGGTGGCCCCGGGTCAGCGGGTGGTCATCGTGATGGAGCCCGACCACATCCTCCACTGGATCGTGACCTACAGCGCCGTCCACAAGGTCGGCGCGGTCGCCGTCCCGCTGAACAACCGCCTGTCGGCTCCCGAGGTGCGCGGCATCGTGGAGCACGCCGAGGCGACGGCCGTGGTGGCCAGCGGCTCCTACGGTGGATCCATCGGACCGCTCGTGGGCGCCGTCCCCTCGCTGTCGGTGGTGATCACGGTGGGTGACCCGGGGATCGACGGCGCCACCGACCTCGAGGACGTGCTGGCCGGGGACGACTCCACGATCCAGGCCCCGCGGGACGGGGACGACCTGGCCGACATCATGTACACCTCCGGCACGACCGGTCGACCCAAGGGGGTGGCCGTCCGGCACAGCCAGGTGGCGCGGGTGCCCAACCAGCTTCCCGAGTGGCAGGGGACGGGCTGGCTGACCGCGTCGCCGGTCTTCACCTTCGCCGGGCTGGGGTTCATCCACAATCCGATGAAGTCCGGGATGACGGTGCTCCATCTTCCGACCTTCGCCGCCGGCCGGTGGCTCGGCATCGTGGAACGGGAGCGGCCCCACTCCGCCTTCGTGGTGCCGGCCATG
>PMFY01000409.1 GCA_003157945.1 Acidimicrobiaceae bacterium
TTCGGGTCCAACATGATGGACCCCTCGAGGCGCCCACCGTCCGCTCTAGCCGGTTACGAGCAGGGGATGGCCCACGGAGAGCGGCTTACTGAGTTCTGGCGGTGATGGCACCGTCATTGCTATCCCCGAAGTGTCCGGTCTGTGCCAGTCAATATTTCGACCTCGCCATGTCCCGACAGCCAGCATCGGGATGCTGGAGTTCTCGAGCTGGGCTACCCCTCGGTAGCCGTCAGTGCCCGCGACCGTCCGTTGAACCGGGGATGTTCTGAGAACCGACGGGGTCCATCGGGCAACACAACCCCGGTTCAGAGGCCATCTGGAACCGTGTCCCGCCTACCGGTGGGCCCGCCGTCACCACTGCTCAACCCGGTGCGTTGGGAAATTGACGGTAGAAGTTTTCGGACTTGCTGGCGGCGTCGATCACAGCCCATAGCCAGACGGCCACGATCAAGAAGAGTCCGATCACTACGACGAGTAGGAGGGCGCCTAGGATCATCATCGATAGACCGACCCAGAACTTGGCTGCATCTCGCCTGTACGTGTAACACCAGTTCCAGGGGGCCAGGAAGACGGCGAGCAGGATAGCGACCGTCTTGTCCTTGGGAGTGCCGAGCATCGTCCCGCAGTGAGGACACACTGAGGCCGTGGCGATCACCACGCCTCCACAGGCGAAGCAGACCAGTGGAGGTAGGGCTATCCCTTGCTGGTTGTACGCAACGGGGTAGACCCCGTACTGCGGCGGCACCTGCGGCGATCGGTACCAGGGATCTGCCATCGGCGGTGGCGGTAGCTGTTGGGATTGCTGACTCGGTGGATACCATCGGCCATCCGACGCCAGCCACCACCCCGGACCTTGGGATGCGTCACTCATCACTGCCTCCGGGTGTCCTCATGGACGACGAATCCAGTTGTCGGCAATGACCATCGGGAGTCGACTACGACTTGCCCGCCGACGAGCAGCTCGCTGATGCGAATGGGCCTGATGCCGTGTTCGTCGAGAGTTGGCTGCCGTCCTCCGAGATCGTGCATGTCACCGTTCCACCGTTCGTTCCCACGGTTCCACTCAGGGAGAACGCCGTGATGAGTCCGGAGACAATGATGGTCTTCGTCCACGGAAGCGGGACATTTGTTACCTGGGACTCGCCGTTCTGACCACTCCCCTGCTGAAGGGTGGCATACGTGATATCGGTTGCCTGACCCGTTCCTGTCACCGTGTAGACCACTGTGTGATCCTTCTTTGCCGCGTGGACGATTGCGGCAGTCCCGGCAGCCAGGATCGCCCCACAACCGGCAACCAGAACCACGACGACGATCAGTACCCAGAACCACACACGCTTGTAGACCGGCTTCTTGACCGGTGGAACCCCGGCTACGGCAAGCTGAGGTGGATAGAACCTCCCATCAGTCGCCTGGTACCAGCCGGGACCTTGTGGTGCGTCCGCCCCCATCGGCGGAGGTGCGACGGCAGGTAGCGGTGGAGGCGGCGGCTGGGGTGGGTACCACTTGCCATCCGATGCCTGCCACCAACCGGGCCCTTGCGAGGTATCGCTCATTCTTCCCCTGTGTCCGCCCACGCCGAGAGTGCCCCACCATGGCGAACGAAGTGTGACATGAACCAACTGTGATCGCCTGGACCCAGCCCACCCGAGCACCCGCAACCGGTCCGTCGACGCCTGTGCCGACATGGCCCGAGGAGGTGCTGACCAAAGTCGCGGCGAGCCTTCGGCACTTGGACGACGCAATGCGAGAGCAGCTTCATCGGCGGCGAAGATGGCGAGCTCATCAACNNAACCCTCGGCCGTCTGGATCGCGACGGCTCCCGGGTGGCGCCCCGTCCCGGCGGCGACAGCCCGGCCGATCAGGTCCCGATGTGGAGAATGACATCCGACCACACCTGGACCTCGGCGTAGCGCTCGAATGAGCGATGTTGATACCCGGCGTAGTCGCCGGGCTCATCCTCGGGGAGACCGAACTCTTCGAGGGCTTCAGGAATCTCGGACAGTCGGAACACCCGGCCGTGGTGGGGCCTGTTCTCCACGGGAAGGCCGAACTCGCCACCGAGGCCCATGGAAGTCATGCTGTCCGGGATCGTCATGCTGGTTGCGCGGTCAGGAAGCCCGGTCAGCGGAACCGTCACTTCACGCATTCCGTGAGCCAATCCCCGGAACCATGTCGAGGATCCGAGGACGAAGTAGTGGGGGGAGGTCCGTTCCGGCTCACCCCCGACGGCGATGAATTGGTCACGAAGTTTGGCCTCGGTTGCCCGCCGGAGCTCCAGATACCGCCTACCGAAGACTCGGGATGACCTCCCGGCGAACCGCTCCGCGTCGAGTTCCCGACGAATGGCCTCCCACTCGGGGTCGGTCAGCTCGGAGACGTTCAGGAACGGTGGTCGTCCGGTGACGTAGTAGTGCGTGACGTAGTCGGGTAGGGCACTGCTCACCCATCCATCCTGACCCACGGGGCGTCCGGCTCGGAGGCTGCGCCAGGTGCGACCGTCACGCTCACCGACTCACTGGGACCGAAGTCCCGTCCTACGGCCGCCTCGTAGGGGCCGATCCCGGTGGTGCCGACCGTCCCACCCACCCGGCGCCATCGACTGAGGGCTGCCCGGTGACGAACATCCGCGGATGGTCGTCAATTCGGGGCGTTTTGGCACTACTTTCGTGCATCACGAGCAAGGGGGTTCCATGTCACGGCCACTCAACATCCTGATGATCGTCACCGACGAGGAGCGCTTCGCCCTCCCTCGTCCTGGCGGATTCGAGTTGCCGGCACGGGATCGACTGGTGTCGTCGGGCGTCTCGTTCACCAGCAACTACGCCGCCGCCACCATGTGCAGTTCTTCGCGCTCAGTCATCTACACCGGGCGGCATATGCCTCTGACCGAGATCTACGACAACGACAACATGCCCTATGTGCGGCCCCTCGACCCGAACATCGGGACGATCGGGACGATGTTGCGCTCGGCTGGCTACTACACCACGTACCAGGGCAAATGGCATCTCTCGAAGGCGTACCTGGATCCGGCGAACCCTCGATCCACGGTCGACGACCTCGAGCCGTACGGGTTCTCCGAGTGGAACGACTGGGGCGACATCGACGGGGGTGCCTGGGCGGGTCTGCGCATCGACCCGGTGATCGCCGGCCAGGCGGTGAAGTGGCTCCGCGACCGAGCCCCGTCCATATCCGAGGACCAGCCGTGGTTCATGGCCGTGAACTTCGTGAATCCGCACGACATCATGAGCTTCGACTACGGCGGGCGTCCGTCGGTGCACCTGCCCGAGAACCTGGCCCACGCCGTAGTGACCATGCCTCCGGCCGAGATCCCGATCTATCAGCGTCGTTGGGATGTCGAGCTTCCCGACAACGTGACCGACGACCTGGGCGGCGCCGCCCCGGCGGTGCGCGAATACGCACAGATGCTGGACATCTCTTCGGCTCCGTCGACGGTGACGACCACTGGCGGGACGGACTCAATTTCTATCTGAATTGCATCCGCGACGTCGACCGGTCGGTGGGCAGCGTGCTCGACGCGCTCGTCGCATCGGGCGAGGCGGACCGAACGATCGTCGTGTTCACCGCCGACCACGGCGAGATGGCCGGATCGCACGGGCTGCGTCAGAAGGGCAACCTCGTGTACGACGAGAACTTCCACGTCCCGCTGATCATCACCCATCCCGACGTGGCCGGCGGCACCGAAATATCCGCGTTGTCCTCCGGCGTGGACCTCGCACCCACCCTCCTCGACTTCGCCGGGGTGAC
>PMFY01000290.1 GCA_003157945.1 Acidimicrobiaceae bacterium
CCCTCGTCGGGGATGACGTGCAAGTCGCCAAGCTTGAAGGCGCCCGTACTCTTCTCGGGTCGCCGGCGCAGGTGGGCGCGCACGCGAGCGAGAAGCTCCTCGGGCACGAACGGCTTCGTGACGT
Source organism: Acidimicrobiaceae bacterium (assembly GCA_003157945.1). The sequence goes on from PMFY01000290.1 coordinate 125, forward strand.
AGTCGTCGGCACCCTGGTCGAGTGCGTCGACCTTGCGGGTCTCCGAACCGTCGGCGGACAGCACGATGACGGGGACGTCGCCGTCCGTGCGGAGGGCCCGGCAGACCTCCAGGCCGTCGGCGTCCGGCAGTCCCATGTCGAGGACGACGACGTCGGGGCGGTCGGACCGGGCGCTGGCGATGCCGTCCACGGCGGTCCCGGCGGTGGTCACCGCATGCCCGAAGGCGGCGAGCCCGATGGCGCACGCGTCGAGGAGTCCGGGGTCGTCGTCAATGACGAGAATCTGCGGCAACGGCGTAGCTCCCTCCGACGAACGCCGACGTGGGCAGGGTGAAGCAGAACCGGGCTCCTCCGGTAGGAGAGTCGTCCACCCAGATGGACTGACCGTGGGCCTCGACGAAGGTCCGGGCGATGGTGAGGCCCAGTCCGGCGCCGCTGTCGATGTCGCGCCGGGCACTGAGGCCGAAGAGGTCGGCACGACGCTCCGCGCTCACCCCCGGGCCCCGGTCGGACACCGACACCTCGACGGCACCGGGACCGGTCCGGCGGACGGCGACCGTGATGGGCGTGCCCTTCGGGGCATGACGGGCGGCGTTGGCGAGCAGGTTCGCCAGTACGCGCTCGATCAGGGTGGGATCGACCGCCACGGGCGGGAGCCCGGTCGGCAGGTCGAGCTCGATGACGAATCCGGCGATGACCGGGCCGAGTTCCTCGAGGACCGAGTCCACCAGGTCGGGCAGGTCGACGTCCCGCCAGCGCGGCTGGAGGACGCCGGCCCGGATCCTGCTCATGTCGAGGAGGTCCTGGACGAGCTCCGCGAGCCGGTCCGCCTGGAGGTCGACGAGGTGGGCGAGCGTGCGGGCGTCCTGGGACCCGATGTCGAGCCCGTCGTCGGCGAGGACCGACGACGACGCCTTGATGGAGGCGAGGGGGGTGCGCAGGTCGTGGGACACGGCCGTGACCAGCATCGTCGCCAGCCGGTCGACCTGGGCGGCCAGACGCGTCCGGATGGCCTCCTCCCGCAGCTGGACCCGTTCGACGGCCAGGGCGATCTGGGTGGAGAAGAGGAGGAGCGCCTCGCGGTCGTACGCCGCGCCCGAGGGGGGACCCAGGACCAGCAGACCGATCGGCCGTCCCGCCGCGGACAGGGTGATCGTCCCGGCATCGTCGGACGGGCCGGTGTCCTGGATCCAGGAGGCGTTCAGTCCGCGCAGCTGGGCGGAGGTCACGGGGTCGCCGGCCGAGGCGACCACCTCCAGGCCGTCGCCGGCCGGGAGCAGGATCGCCACCTGCCGGGCGTCGAACGAGGTGAACATGCCGGCCACGACGGTGGCCAGCAGCAGGTCGAGCGGCCGGTCCTCGACCAGGAGCTCCGACAGTTCGAGGAGCTGTCGGAGCTCCCCGGCCTGGCGCCGTTCGACCGACCGGGCGGCGTGCATCCGGTCCACGACGAAGGCGACGGGCAGGGTGATCGCCATGTAGACCCCCAGCGCCACCCAATTCTGCGTCGACCCGATCGAGGTCGTCAGATACGGCGGGACGAAGAAGTAGACGTAGACGAAGAAGCCGGCGAACACACTCACCACACCCGCCCACAGGCCGCCCACGACCACGCCGATGATGACCGGCAGCACGAGCACCAGGGCGGTCATGGCCTCGCTGAGGCTGGAGCGGAACGGGACCATGGCGCCGGCCACCACGGCCATGGCGCCCAGTGCTGCCAGGATCCCCCAGGCGGTCCTTCTCATGCTTCCCCCGCTCTCCCGAGGCACCGTCCGACCGGGCGGCCGGTCGGCACCGTGCCGCACTTCGGCCCAGGTGCCAGGTGGCATCGATGCTAGAGCCATCGGCGGGCCCGTCGGCCGCCGGCCGGGTGCGGGGCGGTCGGGGGAGGGGAGGGGCGGCTGGGTCCTCGACGGCGGCCCGCACCGGCGTCGACGCACCCGGGCTCCGGACGTCTGACGGAGCGGAGCCGGTCCGGGCGACCGGTTCGACCACGCCATGGTCGTGGGCGTGCGGTGATGGATGATGTCGCCGGGGGCCGGTTGACGGCCACCGTCACGACCACGGTCTCCTGTCGGTGCGCCCGCCCGCCGACGGTTGATTACGTCACAGTGACGTANNTAGCAGTGGTTGGTGCGGGGGATTCCACCACCGGATCCCGACCCGGGACGAAACCCGCCGGTCGTCCGGGAATCCCGGGTGATTCGGGGACTCGGGCCGGCGGGCCGGATCGGTCGGTCGACGTATGACCGGTGGCTGTCGACGTTCGGCCCGGCTGGCGGGAATCGGACGCCATGTCATCGGTGGAGCGGACCGGAGGGTGGTGCCCAGCTGCCCAGCCCCGCTCCAAACCGCCGATAATGTATATTATGTCAGGTCAAACAGGGGCAGAAGTGGGGCCTGCGGTCGGGGTGCTCTCCCCTCGAACTGGGCCCGGACGCGGCCCGCAGGGGCGCCGTGCGGAACTCAGCGCCGGACGGCGCCGGACTGGCCCGCTGAGGTCGGGTCCATGGCGTCCTGCACGATCCGGGGCGTGCCGGGCCCGCAGAACTCGTGATAGGCGGTTTCCGGCTCCGGCGGGATCCGCAGCCGGGACCGGGCGTAGGCGTGGAACATGTTCCCGAAGAACGACCCGATGGTCAGGGGCCGGGTCGGGCCGTCCTCGAGGTCGCGGATGGCCGGGCAGGTCAGGGCGGCGCGGGCCCAGGCGGTCTGGACGTCGAGCTGGTGTCCGTAGACCGAACCCACCAGGGGCGTGAAGACCTGCGGGCGTTCGTTCTGGAGCTCGCCCAGCTGGGCCGTGGAGGCGCCGTCGGCTGTGATGAGGGCCGCCACCCAGGGTGTGGGGAGCGGCTTCTCGTGACCGCTCACCATGCCGCGATTGGTGAGGAGCAGGTGGGCCGCGAGCGGATCGGCGAGACCGAACAGGTCGAGGATCTGCACCCCGGTCCCCCAGGCGTAGGGCTCGTGTCCGATCCAGGAAGTGGCGACGACCGGTGTGTGCAGCCCGGGCGGTACCGGGGTCGTGAGACGGGTGATCGATGACGGGTTGTCGAACTGCACGTACACCCCGCGGCTCGGCGTCCAGTCCGGTTGCTGGCCGGACGGCCCCCGGACGACGTGGTGGGGGGCGAAGGTGCCGTTGCCGTCGATGGACGCGAAGTAGTCGGCCGACCAGGGCTGGCCGTCCGTGGTGCGCAGCGACGCCATGCACAGGACGGCCCACGGGACCACCAGCAGCGCCACGAGGTTCCGGCGCGCCATCGGGATGGCGGCGATGGGCGCGCAGGCGGCGAAGAAGGGGGCCATGAACAGCCGGGCGTGGATGTAGTCGCCTCCCATGAGGACGATGTAGGAGGCGTTGAGCAGGCCCGCGACGGGCAGGGCGAGCAGGGCGGCGAGGCTGCGCCGCCGCCCGGGCGCCCGGCGGAACGCCGCCGCCACCGGGTGGTAGGCACCCAGCAGGAGGGCGACCGCCGGAACGAACAACCAGTACGGCCCCACGAAGTCGGCGAAGTAGACCACTCCCCTCCCGGGTCGGGGCAGCGTCGCCTCCTTGGCCGTCGCGGTGTTGGCGACGAAGGCCCCGTAGTAGCCCATCCGGAAGACCTGGTAGGCGAGCGGGAGGGCGACCGCCCAGGCGAGCATGCGGGCCCTCCCCCGCCACGTCGACACCGATCCGTCGGCGAACAGGAGTACGGCGAGAAAGACGATGCTCTCGAGGAGCAGCTCCGGCCGGATGAGCGGTCCGAGCCCGCACACGACGAGGGTGCCCGGTCCCGCCCGTCGGTGGCTGTTCCGACTCCAACGGACCAGGAGCGCGAAGCACGCGCCGAGCCAGAAGAACTCGAGGCCCGTCTCGAGTCCTGTCGAAGCCAACGACCACACCGGAGGAAGCGCGACGAACACCAGCGCTCCCAGGGGCAGGAGGAACGCGCGCGGCGCTGCCCGCCGGGACAGCTGTCCCGATGCGATCACGGCGAGGGCGAGGCCACCGGCGCTGAGCGCGATCCCGAGCACCACCGCTACCCAGACGAGCGACGCTCTCGTGAGGAACCCCACGGCCGCCAGGAGGAACGTCCAGACCGGGCTGGTGAACGCCTCGACCCGTTGGCCGCGGTTGAAGACGGGACCGTGGCCCGCCAGGATGTTCTGGACGATGTGGAGGTAGATGTAGCCGTCCACGAACACGTTCCGGTGGGCCCACGCCGCCCACACGAGGAACGCCACGGGGAGGGCCAGCACCCCCGCCTGGAGGACCGTGCCCGATGGATGTCGGCTGCCGTCGGGCGGCGCGGTCCGGGACCGGTCGGCGTCCGTCAGCGACTCCGACGGAGACGTGACGGGTTCGGGGTCCAGCAGGTCGGCACCGGGTGCCGCACCTGCGATCACGGTCATGCGACCCCGAGGCGCCGGGAGCCCGACGACCGGTGGGAACCGAGGCCGACGGGTCGGCGGCGGCCGTGGCCGGCGGGACCCGGGGCGGCGCCAGGCAGGGGTCGTCCGGTTTCCGGGGGCATGTCTATGCCTTTCGACCACTTTCTTGACGACCTGAAGCCCCTGCTCCGTATGCGGTCAACACCTGTTGAGTAACTCTCCATTGCGACCGAGGCCGTGTGGGCTACGGTCGTCCCATGCGNNGCGCCCGTTCCGGCGTCGTCCCCGGCCGGGGCCGTCGTCACGCCGCTCGACCACGGGTGGGTCACGACCATCGTCGAACAGTCCGGATTCCTCGACCCGACGAGCCTCCCCTCGCCCACCCTCGACTCGGGTCCGACCGCCGTGGCCGGAGCGACGGCCCCCAATGTGCTGAGCGGTTCCATGACCGGGAAGCACGGCACGTACCAGGTCCAGGTCGGGCTGCCGATCGGCGACACCTTCGTCCTGGGGCGCAGTTACTCGTCGTTCGGGGACTCGGGCAGCGTCCACGTCAGCTGGCCGGGCGGAGGTTGCGCCGCCGACGGCTTCAACGGCGAGGCCACGTTCGAGGTCAACCAACTCGGCCGTTCGGTCGCCGGCGTCGCCACGACGTATGCCGTGCAGTTCCTCTGCTACTCACCGGTGGCGCTCGTGGAGGGTGCGATCGCCTTCAACATCGTGCCGACCACCGTCGGCCAGGGCTACTACACCTATGGCGCAGACGGCTCGATCATCGGGAACGGCAATGACAGCTATCTGAACTACCTGGGCTCGCTCGCCCCCACATCGCTCAACCAGCCGATCGTGGG
>PMFY01000205.1 GCA_003157945.1 Acidimicrobiaceae bacterium
CCCCACGGCGGTCGGGGCGCGACCAGGGCGGCCAGGTGCACGATGGCGTCGTGCCCGCGGGCGGCGTCGAGGACGGCGCCCAGGTCACGGACGTCTCCGAGCCGGTCGACGGCCCCGGATGCACTCGCCGAGCGCTGGAAGCAGGTGACGGCGTCTCCCCGGGCGAGCAGGTGGCTCGCCGTGGCGCGTCCGAGGAGGCTGGAGCCGCCGGTGACCAGGACCTTCACCGTCCGGCCAGCAGCCGTCCGGCATCGACCGCCAGTGCCGTCCGGTCGATCTTCGACTCGTGCCGTCGGTCGACGGGCAGCCGACCCACCAGGACGGCGGCCACCGCGACCGGTGCGCTCGCCCGAACCACGGCACGCAGGTCCGCCCCGGCCACCTCGAGGCCGTCCGGCCCGTCCACGACCAGGCACACCACCTGCGCACCCGCCGGGCCGATGCCCACGGCGGCGACGGACCGGGCCACAGCGGTCCGGACGGGCTCCTCGACCGCCACACTGGCCAGCGGGCCGCCGGCGGTGTCGAGTACATGGGTGCGGCGGCCCAGGTGGAACACCAGCCCTCCGTGCACGTAGCCGACGTCGCCCGTGCGGTGGTAGCGACATCCGCCGACGTCGACCCAGGTGTCGGCGTCGGCCGTCCAGGCGGCGTCGTAGCCGTCGAACATCCACGGGGCTCGCACCAGCAGCTCGCCCCATGCGTCGCCGGGTACCGGGTCGGCGGGGTCGTCGAGCGAGGTGACCACCACGGAGCATCCGGGGACGGGCCGTCCGGTCGAATTCCCCCCCGACGGTCCGTTCGCCTCGGGCTCGGTGCCGTCGGTGACCGGAAGGCACTCGGTCATACCCCACGGCGTGCGGACGTCGCCGACGGTGACGGCCCGGACCCCTGCGACCAGATCGGGCGGGATCGGCGCGCCGGCCAGCATCACGAGGGCGATCGGGGCGGTCCGGCCGTGAGCGGTGGCCACGATCCGCCGGGCCGAGGCGGGGGACAGCCACGCCACGGTCACCGTCGCCCTGGCCGTGGCGGCCAGGAGCTCGTCGAACCCGAGGGCGGAGGGCCGCTCGACGGGGAAGTCGGGGCGCACACAGGTCATCTGCAGCGACGGCGCGAGCAGCATGAACGGCCCGAACGAGGTGGTGAAGGCGTCGCCCTGGCGCATGTCGAACAGGGGTCCGACCACGTCGCGTTGGGCGGCCAGTGCACCGTGCGTGTAGCGGACGGCCTTGGCCGGTCCGGTGGCCCCGGAGGTGTGGACGATCGCGGCGACATCGGTGGCCCGGAGCGGGACCGGGACGAACTCGGCGCCGGCCGGCCCCTCGGGCTCGAGGGCGGCGACGCCGGGCAGCCGGGTCCCCGGGGCCGGTCCCACCACCACCCGGGTGGCGCCCGGGGCGAACCGCAGGGCGGCGGACAGGCCCACCGTGACACGGGTACCCACCACGAACTTCGGCGCGGCGGCCCGCAGCAGTCGGCGGAGCTGGCGTACACCGGCGGATGCGTCGGCTACGACCGGCACCCCGCCCGCCTTCCACACGGCACCGGCGGCCACCAGCAGCTCGCAGCTGGGCGGCACCAGCAGTGACACGCGGTCTCCCGGACGGAGCCCGGCGAGCTGCAGGGTGCGGGCGCCCTGCGAGGACCGGCTGTCGAGGTCGGTCCAGGAGAGGGTTCCGTCCGGACCGTCATAGGCGAGGGAGGTGTCGTGACGGCGGGTGGCCAGCGAGTCGAGGACGGAGCTGAACGGCGCGGCGGGGTCGGTGTCCCCGGCGGGGTCGGTCACCGATCGACCGCGCTGGTCGGCCAGCCACCGGGCCACGACCGGGCCGACCGGTGCGTCGAGCGTGACCAGGTGGGCGGCACCGGCGAACCGCTCCACGTCGGCCCCGGGGATGCGCGACCGCAGGTCGGCGAGGAAGCGGTCGTGGAACACGGGGTCGCGGCCGCCCCACAGCAGCAGCGTCGGCACCTGCCGTTCGTCGAGGACCGCGGCACAGGCCTGGAGCGCCGCGTACGACGGGTCGCCCGGTCCCACCGGGATGTCGGCCACGAAGTCCCGGACCGCCTCGCGTCGCTCCGGCGTGCGGTACGGGGCGCGCAGGGCGTCGCGGTGTTCACGGGCGGTCATCCGTGCGGTCCCCTCGACGAACGTCGGCGTGCGACGGCAGACGAGGTCGACCAGTCGCCGCGCCACGGCGATGAGCGGGGGGACGGCGACGTCGTCGGGCTTGGCCACGGCGGTGTTGCCCAGGACGAGGGCCTCGGCCTGGAGCGGCCCGGAGGCACCGACCGCGATGGGCCCGCCCCAGTCGTGGGCCGCCAGGACGAGGGGGCCCTCCACCTCCTGGCGACAGAAGGCGACCAGCTCCGTGACCCGGTCGGCCAGCCGTCGGGGCCGGCCCCGCTCGGACCAGCCCATTCCCGTCTGGTCGACGGCGATCACCCGCCACGCCGGTGACAGCGTGGTCAGCAGGTCGCGCCACACGTAGCCCCACGACGGGTTGCCGTGGACGCAGACCAGCGTGCCGGCCGGACCCGGTCCGGTGTCCAGGACGTGCCAGTCCACCGGACGTCCGTCCGAGCCGTCGATGACGACACGCCGGGACCAGGTGGGATCGAGCCCCCAGTCGGACAGCTGGGCGGGCGTCGGGGACAGGACGGGCGCCGCCGGACCGCCGGCGGCGGGCGGGGAGTCGGGCACGCCTACCAGACGAGCTCGGCCGCGGCGCAGTTGAGTCCTGAGCCGATGCCCATCAACAGCACCCGATCGCCGGGCGAGAGCTCCTCCGCGATGGTGGACAACGTGTAGGGCACGGCGGCGGGGCCCATGTTGCCGAACTGGGGGTAGGTGAGCGGCACCAGGTCCATGTCGACCCCCAGGAGGTCGCACAGCCTGGTGGTGTGGACGGCGGACACCTGGTGCATGACGTAGCGGTCGCACGCCGTCCACTCCCACCCCGCCTCGACCGATGCGGCAAAGGCCTCCTTGGCGAGGGCGAGCCCGTTCTCGAGCAGCGCCGCGGTGTCGGTCCGCATGGTGTCGAGGTCGCCGACACACAGGTCGTGATGGACCGTGGCGGCCCGCGTGATCCCACCGAGGTAGCGGTGTGCACCCTCGCGTGGCCCGCCCATGACCATGGCCGCGCCGCCCGAACCGAGGGTCAGCGAGGCGAACTGGTCGAAGACGTCGCCCGCCGTCGCCGTCGGCTGGCGGAGTCGCTCGATGGTCGCCAGCTGGGTGTACCGGCTGCCCTCGCCGTCGACGATCAGCACCGTCGCCGCCTGACCGGTCTCGATAGCCATGGCGCCGACCTGCATGGCGTTGACGAAGCCCAGGCAGGCGTTGCCGAGGTCGTAGTTGACGCACTCGGGTCCGAGCTCCAGCCGGTGGTGCACCGAGCAGGCCACGCTGGGCTCCAGGTGGTGCTTGCAGACCGAGGTGGAGATGAGCAGGTCGACCTCGGCAGGGGCCACGTCGGCCAGCTCGAGGGCCCGGCGACCGGCCAGGGCCGCCGCCTCGTCGAACGTGACCGCCTCGGGCCACCAGCGGCGCTCGAGGATGCCGGCCACGGAGGCGAGCAGTCCGGGTCGGATGCCGCACCGCTCGAACGTGTCTGCCAGCTGTTCGTCGATCCAGGCCGACGTGACGACCTCCGGTGCCTCTGCGTGTCCCACACTCCAGATGGTCGAACGCGAGAATTCGGTACGGGGGCTCACCGGCCCAGGTTACGACCTCGGCGCCCGCGGTCCGCGCGACGTCGTCGGCCCCACCGGATCGCACCCGGAGTCCGCGTGTTTGGCCAGGTCAGGACCGGGCGCACCGGAGGCACCGCCGACGGGCGGCCCGGCCCCCGGGCGACCCGCCGCCGCCCGACCGGCCGACGACCCCTGGTGCCCCGCTCGCCCACGTCGTACCCTCGGCGGCGACACCGTGCGGACGCACGGGGAGGGGACGGATCGGATGACCGTGGAGACACGACCGCTGTCGATGGCCGAGACGCCGCGGTCACCGGCGCCGCAGCCCTACCGCAGCGGGGCGCCGAACGTCCTGGTGATCGTCTTCGACGACCTCGGCTTCGCCCACCTCGGTGGCTACGGCTCGGACCTCGAGACACCGACCGTCGACCGGCTGGCCGCCCGGGGGCTCCGGTTCACGAACTTCCACACCACCGCCGTGTGCTCACCCACCCGCTCGTGCCTGTTGACCGGCCGGAACCACCACCGCGTCGGCATGGGCATGCTCCCCGACCTCCCGACGAACTTTCCCGGATATGCCAGCCACTTCCCGAGATCGGCGGGAACCCTCGCCCAGATCCTCCGGGCCGACGGCTACGCCACGTTCTGTGTCGGCAAGTGGCACCTCGTGCCCCGCGACGAACGCGACACCGGCCCCTACGGGATGTGGCCGACGAGCCTGGGCTTCGACCGCTACTACGGGTTCCTCAACGGTGAGACGAACCAGTGGACGCCCAACCTGGTGCGCGACACGAACCACGTCGAGCCGCCGAGGACCCCCGAGGAGGGCTACCACCTGGAGGCCGACCTGGCGGACAACGCCATCGCGTACCTCCGGGAGCTCCGCCTGTCCCATCCCGACCGCCCCTTCTTCCTCTGGTACGGCTCCGCTGCCCCGCACGCACCCCACCAGGCACCCGAGGAGTGGATCGAGCGCTTCCGGGGCCGCTTCGACGACGGCTGGGACGCGTGGCGTGAGGCGAACCACCGCCGTCAGATCGAGCTCGGTGTCCTGCCCGCTGGTACCCCGCTGTCCCCCCGTCCATCCTGGGTGGAGGAGTGGTCGACGATCGACGAGCCCCGGCGTCGCCTCTACGCCCGCATGATGGAGGTCTGCGCGGCGTTCATCGCCCACGCCGACCACCAGGTGGGACGGATCCTCGACCACCTCGAGGCGACCGGCGAACTCGACCACACGCTCGTCCTGTGCGTCTCGGACAACGGTGCGTCTGCCGAAGGGGGACCCAACGGGACCTACAACCAGCTCGGCCACTACATCTCCGACGAGCCCGACGA
>PMFY01000024.1 GCA_003157945.1 Acidimicrobiaceae bacterium
GCCTATGCCCGCAAGGTGGTCATCATCCCGGGCTACGGCCTCGCCGTGGCCCAGGCCCAGCACACCGCCCGCGAGCTCGCCGACCTCCTGATGTCGAAGGGCGTCGAGGTGTTCTACGCCATCCACCCCGTGGCCGGCCGCATGCCCGGGCACATGAACGTGCTNNCTGGCCGAGGCCAACGTCCCCTACGACGAGCTGAAGGAGATGGACGAGGCCAACCCCGAGATGAGCACGGCCGACGTCGCCCTGGTGGTCGGCGCCAACGACACGGTCAACCCGGCGGCCAAGAACACGCCGGGCAGCCCCATCTACGGCATGCCCATCATCAACGCCGACGAGGCCGGCACCGTGATCTTCCTCAAGCGGTCGATGCGTCCCGGATTCGCCGGCATCGACAACGACCTCCTCTTCGACGAGAAGACCACCCTGCTGTTCGGCGACGCCAAGGACACGCTGGGCAAGCTCGTGAAGGCGGTCGAGGAGGCCTGACCGGACGGCTCGCGCCGACCGCGGTCCCGCAGCGACGGCCCTTCTCCCGGACGGGGGAGGGGCCGTGCCGCGTCCGGGGGTCCGACCCCTCGACCACCCTCCGTGGTGACACGACCACAACAGTCCCGGAGCAGGGGATATTTTCCGCGACTCGCATTGCAAAGTCCCCCGTCATCCCCTACCGTCGGGCCGTCCGCAGACGCGGATCCGCAACTGTCGTCGGGGTGAGTAGGGCGACCATTGCGTCTGGATGACGAATCCCTGGGGGTTGGGTCGATGGAGCAGTCCGTTACGCGCGTGTCCGGCATGGGCAAGGTCGCACGAGTCCTACTGGTCGCACTGCTGAGCCTCGTCGGGCTCTCCGTCATCGGGGTCGGCCAGGCCGCCGCCGCCGGTGTGACCGTCAGTTCGTTGACCCCCGCCACGGGCAGCGCCAACGGCGCCACCTCCGTCGTCATCGCCGGTACCGGGTTCGGGACGACGGCCTCCAAGGTGTCCGTCACGTTCGGCGGCGTACCGGCGACGTCGTTCGCCCTCAACTCGGGCATCCAGATCACGGCGGTGGCCCCCGCCGCGGCGGCCAACTCACCGAGCACCGTGGAGGTCGTGGTGACGGTGTCCGGTGTCGCCTCGACCCCGGCCGCGCCGGGTGACGACTCCTACACCTACACGTGGAGCGCGCCGCCCACGGTGACCGGCACCGGGACGATCCCCGTCACGAGCGCCAAGCAGTCCGGCACCGTCGTCACCATCAAGGCGGTCGGAACGTGGACCGCAGGTCAGCTGGTCACCCTCGCCGGCTTCACCAACGGGCTCCCGGCCGCGGTGTACGCCGTGGTCACCGGCGGAACCAACACGTTCACCGTGAACAACGCCGGGTCCACGTCCAACGGCACGGGCCTGGTCTCGCCCAGTTCGGCCGGCGCCGTCGGCCCGGTCGCCGGCGGCGGCACCGCCGTCATCACCGGCACGAACTTCGGTGGGGCGTCTGCGGTCGACTTCGGCTCCACCCCGGCCACGACGTTCACCGTGGACTCGGCCACCGAGATCACGGCCACGGCGCCGGCCGGTGCCGTCGGCCCGGTCGACATCACGGTGACCACGCCGGCCTCGGCCAGCGCCTCGCCGGTGAGCCCCGCCACCGACACCTACTCCTACGTCGGCCCACCGGTCGTCGCCGGCCTCACCACCACCGCCAGCCCGGCCGGCGGACCCGCGGGGGGCGGCACCCAGGTGACGATCGCCGGCTCCAGCTTCAACAACGTGACGGCGGTGAACTTCGGGTCGACGCCGGCAACCTCGTTCCTCGTCAACGGACTCAACTCGATCACCGCGGTCTCCCCGGTCGGCACGGGCACCGTCGACGTGACGGTGGTGGCGGGCGGCCAGACGTCGGCCACGGGGGCGGCGGACAAGTTCGCCTACAACTCGACGCTGACCGTCGCCGACGGCAACGCCGCCTACTCCAACTCGCCGGGCACCGAGGTCCCGGTGACGGCCACGAGCCAGGCCGGGTCCACGGTGACGATCACCGTGGCCGGCACCTGGACCGCGGGGGAGTCGGTGGGCCTCGCCGGGTTCACCAACGGCATCACCGACGGGACCTACACGGTGCTGGCCGTCGTGACCGGCGGATTCACCATCACCTACACGCCGGTCCTCACCGGCTCGGGCACCGGGAACGCGATCCAGCTCAACACCGCATCACCCACCTCGGTGACCGCCACCAGCCAGTCCGGTACCACCGTCACGCTGACGGCGGTCGGCAGCTGGTTCGCCGGTCAGCAGGTCTTCCTGACGGGCTTCACCAACGGACTGACCGCGGGCGACTACGCCGTCACCGGTGGCACCTCCGGGAGCTTCACGATCACCTTCACGCCGACCCTGAGCGCCTCGGGCACCGGCACCGCCATCCCCTTCCAGGTGCAGAGCTTCAACGCCGCGACCCTGATCACCGGCGGGGGGACCATCACCCCCGGCGTGACGGTGACCCAGCAGCCCGCCTCGGGCAAGGTCACAGTCAGTGGCAACCAGCTCCTGTACGAGCCCGCCCAGGGCAACCCGACCCTGTCGGGCACCTCGTGGCTCACCCACGTGACCACCGCGGGCGCCCAGACGGCGACGTTCCAGGTCTGCGAGACGACGCCGTCGGCCCTGTGCACGACCGCCACGATCACCTACACCCCGTCCTCCTCCGGGTACTTCGTGGGCAATCAGCTCAGCGCTCTCGGCCTGGAGGTCTCGGTGGTCGAGGACACCGGAAGCGGCATCGTCGCCCCGGCGAACGCCGCCGCCGGCTCGACCTTCACCACGGTGACCGCGCCGAACGAGACCGACCTCCCGTCGACCAACTCGGGCTTCACGGTCACCGGCATCGGTGGCTACCGGTCGATCACCCCGGTCCCCACCGGGGTCACGCTGGTCCCGGGCACGCTGGCGGTGACCGGTGGCGATGCCGCCACCACGGGCAAGTTCACCGCCACGCTGTGCACGGCGCCCATGGGCTTCGTGCCCAATGTCTGCACCGCGAACTTCACCGGGAACTTCAAGACGACCTACCCCTACATC
>PMFY01000014.1 GCA_003157945.1 Acidimicrobiaceae bacterium
AGTGCCCAGACCACTTCGCCGGGGATGTCCAGGGGCGTCCGACTGGTCGCCAAGATGGTGACGCCGGGACATGACGTGGTGAGTACGTCGACCAGCTCGCGTACTTCGGTCAGAACGTGCTCGCAGTTGTCCATGATCAGCAGTTCCCGCCGATCAGCCAGCCACTGCGTAGTCTCGACGACCGCCTGGGCCGTCGACGCCGCCCGGATGCCGAAGACACCGGCGAGTGCCGCGACGACATCGCCAGAGCCGTCCAGAGCGGACAGATCGACCCAGCGGACACCTTCCGTGAAGTCGCCTTCCGTCCTGGCCGATGCCTCGAGTGCCATACGGCTCTTGCCGATGCCACCGAACCCTGTCAACGTCACGATCCGGCGGGTCGGGAGGATCTGCACCAACCGGTCCAGTTCCTGTGCGCGGCCGATGAACCGGTCCCGCAGTCGCGGACGCTCCCCCGGGTGCCAGGCGTCTCCGTCGAGTCGGGGCGGGGCGCCACCACCGACGACGCTCCGGATGAGGCTCACGGCCCGCCAGTCGAGCGCAGGGTCCTGTCGGAGGATGGACTGCTCCAGCAGCGCGAGCTCGATCGACGGTTCCAGACCGAGCTCGTCGGCGAGGAGACCCCGGAGTCGCTGGTACGTGCGGAGAGCATCAGCCTGCATCCCGGACCGGTAGAGAGCGAGCATCAGCTGTGCCCAGCGTCGTTCCCGCAGAGGTTCGTCCCGGACGGCCTGCTCCAGCGACGCCACGAGCATCTGATGCTCTCCCAGTTCGAGCCGGACCTCGGATGCGTACTCCTCGGCGTTTCTCCGCAGTTCCTCCCACATCGTGCGGGCCCCAACGGCCCAAACGGCGTCCTCGGCGTCGGCGAGTGCCGTGCCGTGCCAGCGCGACAGGGATCGGGCGAAGACCTCTTTCGCCCTGTTGCGGTCGCCCGATTCCCATGCGGCCCGACCCTCCTCCACCTCAGTGCCGAAGCAGCTCGCATCGAGCTCCGTCGTCCCCACCGCGAAGGTGTAGCCGTCCGCTCGTCGGCGGATCCGCTCGGGGCCGAGCAGGCCCCGGAGGATCGAGATGTGGCTGGCGATGGTCGAAACCGCCGCCTCGGTGTCGCGATCGCCCCACACGTCCGCCGCCAGTTGTGCGGTCGGGACCACNNGGGCCATCGGCTCCTTCGACGTCGAGCGGCCCGAGAACCTTGAAGTTCACCGCAACGCGAGTCTCGCCGGATTACGGGCCACGACGCGTATCGTACCGGCGCCAGCCGGCGGAAAAGCTTCCCGGATGTCAAGCAATACACCGAATCGCCCAGTTCCGGTTGGCGGCCGAATTCCATGGACCGGATCACGACCGACCGCATCCTTTCGGTGCCGTTGCCCGTGCCGGAAGGGATTGGCAGGGCTTTGGAATCGACCGTGCTTCCATTGGCGGAGCCCGGCCGCTGCCTTCGAGGGCTTGGAGGCGGGACCGAAATCGTTCGAGGGAGCGGCCGGGCGGACCCACCGAGGCGTGCCGAGCACGCACTGCGGTGCACGGCGGTACCTCCTCGTCGCGGCGACGGGCCCCATTCGAGCGCCGAGGGCGTTCGGAGGATGTTCCCGGTGGCCGGATCGTTCAGGGCGCCCGGCGAGGACCGGCGCGCCGCCCGGTGGATCTGCGACCCCCACCGGTCAGGGACCGGTGGGGACCAACCGGCACTCCGCGCCCTCCGCCGAGTCGGTCAGTCGATACCGTTCATCTGATTATCAGATTGTTATCGTATGATTCATTTGCCCATACGATGGATGATGATATACTTGAGCTAGCAAGTGAAGGTCACCTGCTAGCGAAGGAGCCCGATGATTGCATCGACCATCGCCCAGCGCTTCGGTGACCTGGACGCGGCGGAACGCCTCAGCAAATTGGATCTGTTCGCCGACTGCACGAGGGCGCAGCTGCAGAAGATCGACGGGCTGACCACCGATCTGAGCATCCCGAAGGATTCCGTGCTGATCCGAGAGGGCAGCGTCGCCCGCGAGTTCATCGTCATCCGGACCGGCTCCGCCCAGGTCACGCGACAGTTGGACGACGGGGTCGAGAACGTGGCCAACGTGGGGGCCGGAGACTTCCTGGGGGAGATGGCGCTGCTCACCGGGTCGGCCAGGACCGCGACCGCCACGGCCGCCACGGACCTCGAGGTGTTGGTCTGCTCGGTCGGCGAGTTCCGCTCGATCCTGGAGATCGCGCCGTCGGTGGCCCACAAGGTCCGACGCGCCTCGCTCGCCCGGGCCGCCAGCTTGGACATCGCCGCCTGATCTGCACGGCCGGGTTCCACCGTGCACGGAGCCTGTGTACGTTCTCGGTATGTCCTCCTTGGGAGACCCGCCCGTTGCGGTACTCCTCGACGCGGGTGGCGTATTCGTCCTCCCCGATCCCGAACGGATCCTGGGGGCCTTCGTCAGAGCCGAGTGCACGGTCAGCCGAGAGGTGTTGGCTGATGCCCACTATCGAGCCGCAGTGCGATTCGGGACCCATTTGGACGTCGAGGCGAACTGGTCCGAAGCATGGCTCGACTACCTGCGGACGTACGTTGCCGAGTGCGGTGTGCCACCGGAATGGCGCGACGAGGCCCACGTCCATATCGACAGCGAGTTCGCCGACGCCGCCCTGTGGGTCGAGCCGGTGCCGGAGAGCCGTGCAGGCCTGCAGGCCCTGGCCGACACCGGCGTCCGCCTCGGCATCGTCTCCAACGCCGACGGGATGATGGCCGAACGGCTGGCGGGGCTCGAGCTCTGCCAGGTGGGTCCCGGAATCGGGGTGGAGATCGAATGCGTCGTGGACTCCGGCAATGTCGGCGTCATGAAGCCCGATCCTCGCATCTTCGAAGCTGCTGTCGACCTCCTCGGGCTACGCGCCGAACAGGTGTGGTACGTGGGCGACATGCCGGCGATCGACGTCGTCGGCGCCCGGCGAGCAGGGATCCGTCCATTCCTCATGGATCCACTGGGCCT
>PMFY01000222.1 GCA_003157945.1 Acidimicrobiaceae bacterium
GAGGGCCTCCACCGGATCCAGGCGCTGATGAGCCTGCTCGAGGGGCACGGCGACGTCACCATGGACCGGGCCGGCGCCGCCGACATCCCGAGTGCACCGCACTTCTCCCGGGTGCTCCGCGCCCGGCGGAAGCAGGCCCACGGGCTGTCCCGCATCCTCCAGCAGCTGATCGGCATCGAGGCCAAGCTGCGCCAGTACGAGGAGGGCGAGCGCTTCATCGCCGCGGTCGAGGAGTCCGGGGGGACGGCACTGCTCGACACCGCCTGGCGGGGGCCGGAGTGGCTCCCCACGCTCGAGGAGATCCGCGAGCCCTCGGCGTGGATCGCCCGGGTCGGGGGGACCCCGGCCCCGGCGATCGTGCCCTGACACCGTGACCGACCGGGCCGGGGCCCCGGCCGACGACCCGGTGGTGGACGGGCTGCTGGGCCGGTGCACGTTCCCTCCGTCGGGCGGACCGCTGGTCTGCGGCGTGTCGGGGGGAGCGGACTCGCTCGCCCTGCTGGTCCTGGCCACCGCCGCCGGCTGTGCCGTGACCGCCGTCCACGTCGACCACGGGCTCCGGCCCGGGTCCTCGGAGGAGGCACACGTCGTGGCCGCCGCCGCGGCCCGGTTCGGCGCGGCGTTCCGGGCCGTGCGGGTGGAGGTGGCCGACGGCCCCAACCTCGAGGCCCGGGCCCGCGCGGCCCGCCACGCGACCCTGGGTGACGGGGCCGCCACCGGGCACACGGCGGACGACCAGGCCGAGACGGTGCTGGTCAACCTCCTCCGCGGCGCCGGCGTCCACGGCCTCGCCGGGATGCGGCCGGGTCCGACCCACCCGCTGCTGGGACTGCGCCGGTCCGAGACGGTCGGCCTCTGCGCCCACCTGGGGCTCGAGCCGGTGCTCGATCCGACCAACGGCGATCCGCGGTTCGTGCGCAACCGGGTGCGGGCGGAGCTGCTCCCCCTGTGCTCGGACATTGCCGGACGGGACGTCGTGCCCGTCCTGGCCCGCCAGGCGGGCCTCCTGGCGGGCGACGCCGACCTCCTCGACTCGATCGCCGGCCTGCTCGACCCCACCGACGCCGCCGCCCTGGCCGCGGCGCCTCCGGCCCAGGCCCGACGGGCCGTGCGGGAGTGGCTGATGTCGGGGTCGTACCCACCGCCGGCGGATGCCGTCGAGCGGGTGCTCGAGGTGGCCCGGCTCGAACGGCGGGCCACGGAGATCCCCGGTGGCGTGCGGGTGGCCCGGTCGCAGGGCCGGCTCCACCGCGGCCCGGTCGGGGGCCCCGGCACTCCGGTACAGTCGTGACGTGANNAAGGGCGCCTTCATGTTCATGAGCGACCTGTCCCAGGCCATCCGGCTGCCCTGCGAGGTCGACTTCATGGCGGTCTCGTCGTACGGCAGTGCCACCCGGACGTCCGGCGTGGTGCGGATCGTCAAGGACCTCGACCTCGACCTCCTCGACCGCCACGTCCTGGTCGTCGAGGACATCGTCGACTCCGGCCTCACGCTCAGCTACCTGCAGCGCTACCTGCTGGCCCGCCAGCCGGCCAGCCTGGAGGTGTGCGCCCTGCTGGTCAAGGAGGGGCAGCAGCGCACGGCCCTCGACCTCCGCTATGTGGGCTTCACGATCCCGGCCGACTTCGTGATCGGCTACGGACTCGACGTCGCCGAGCGCTACCGCAACCTCCCGGCCATCCACGTCTACGACGGCCCCCGTGGCTGACGCGGCGTGTCGTACGGCACGGTCCGACGCCCCGACCAGGTAGAACGGGTGGCCCGACCCGTCGCGGCGGGTGGCCGACCAGTGGAGAGGTGACCGGACGATGAGCGTGGACACGAAGCGGATCGAGGCTGCCGTCCTCGAGATCCTGACCGCCATCGGCGAGGATCCGGGGCGTGACGGTCTGCTCATGACACCCGGTCGGGTCGCCCGGATGTACGAGGAGCTGTTCTCCGGGTTCCAGGAGAACCCCGCCGACCACCTCGAGGTGACGTTCGCCGCGGACCACGACGAGATGGTCATGGTCCGGGACATCCCCTTCGCGTCGTTGTGCGAGCACCACATGGTCCCGTTCATGGGCCGGGCGCACGTCGCCTACATCCCGGGGTCGGACGGGCGGATCACCGGGCTGTCGAAGCTCGCCCGCCTGGTCGACGGCTTCGCCAAGCGCCTCCAGGTCCAGGAGCGCATGACCTCGCAGATCGCCGACGCCATCGAGGACGCCCTCGACCCGAAGGGCGTGCTGGTGGTGGTCGACGCCGAACACCTGTGCATGTCCATGCGGGGCGTGAAGAAGTCCGGGACGTCGACCGTGACGTCGGCGGTCCGGGGCCTGTTCCGGAGCGACACGTCCACCCGCTTCGAGGCCATGCAGTTCGTGCGCGGGCGCTAGGACCCCGGTCGCGGCCGCCGCCGCCCTGGTTTACGCTGGGGGCGATGCCCGACCCCACGACCGCGGACGCCACCGCTCCGGACCGGGCCCTGGTCATGGGGATCCTCAACGTGACGCCGGACTCGTTCTCGGACGGGGGTCGCTGGCTGGACCCGGACCGGGCCGTGGCCCGGGGCCTGGAGCTGGTCGCGGAGGGCGCCGACATCGTCGACGTGGGCGGCGAGTCCACCCGTCCGGNNTCGAGGCGCTGAGCCCCCACGTCCGCGTGTCGATCGACACCACCAAGGAGTCGGTCGCCGAGGCGGCCGTGGCCGTCGGGGCGACCCTGGTCAACGACGTGTCGGCGTCGCTGTGGCCGGTGGCGGCCCGGTGCGGCGTCGGCTGGGTGGCGATGCACCGGAAGGGGACCCCGGCGACCATGCAGGACGATCCCCGCTACGACGACGTGGTGGCGGAGGTCCGCGACCTGCTGGCCGACCGGGCCGCCCGGGCGGCGGACGCCGGTGTGCCGGAGATCTGGATCGATCCGGGCATCGGATTCGGCAAGACCCTGGACCACAACCTGGAGCTCCTGGCCGGCCTCGACGTGCTGGTGGCCACCGGGTGGCCGGTGCTGGTCGGGACCAGCCGCAAGGGCTTCCTGGGTGTCCTGGCGGCCGGACCCGACGGCGTCTCGGCCCCGGCGGACCAGCGGCTGCCGGGGTCGCTGGCCACGGCCACGTATGCGCTCCACCGGGGCGCGGGTATGGTCCGGGTGCACGACGTGGCCGCCACGGTGCAGGCCGCCCTCCTGGTCGGACGCCCGCAGGGCGGGCCCCCGGGCGCAGGATCGATGCGGGAGACGGAGGTCGGAGCGTGAAGGGCAAGTGGGCGGCGGGTATCCCGCCACGGAACTTCACCTGGGTCATCAAGGACCGGCTGGCCATGAGCGAGCGGCCGGGCGGATTCGCCCCCAACCACCGCAAGGTGCGGCGCCAGGAGGAGATCATCTGGCTCCAGGTCCAGGGCTTCAACCGGGTCGTGTCGCTGCTGCCGTCGTCGCACAATCTGCAGGCCTACGAGGAGAAGTCCCTGGCCAGTGTGCACTATCCGCTGCCGTCCTCGGGTGACGTGCGGGGCGTCCTGTCCGACGTCTACCGGGACGTGCACGGCCGGCTGGGCGCCGGCGAGCGGATCCTGGTCCACCAGGAGGAGCTGGGGGACCGGGTGTCGGGCGTGATCGCCGGCTACCTGCTGTGGTCGTCGCGACTGCCCACGGGTCCCCAGGCGGTGACCGTGCTCGAGCACCTGACGGGGCACCCCATGGGCCCGTCCGGGCGCGAGCTCGTGGCGGCCGCCGCCCAGCTGGCCCCGGCGTCCGGTCACCCCGGTCCCGGGTCCACCCAGACGGCCTGATGCCGGGCGACGGCGCCCCCGGTGACCGCATCGAACTGCGCGGCCTCCGCTGTGTCGGCACCCACGGGGTGCTGGCCGAGGAGCAGCAGCGGGCCCAGCCGTTCGAGGTCGACCTCGACCTCGACGTCGACCTGCGGCCGGCCGGGGTGTCCGACGCCCTGGCCGACACCGTCGACTACGGGGCGGTGGCCGACG
>PMFY01000187.1:0-186 GCA_003157945.1 Acidimicrobiaceae bacterium
GCTTGGACTCCTTGGCCCGCTGCGCCTCGTCGAACTTGTGCTTGCCGAAATCCATGATGCGACAGACCGGGGGATTGGCCCCCGGAGCGACTTCGACGAGGTCGAGGTCGAGCTCGCGGGCGATGGCGAGCGCCTCGGGCAGGAGCTTGATGCCGAGCTGCTCGCCGTCGGGATCGACCAGGCGCA
>PMFY01000187.1:222-2759 GCA_003157945.1 Acidimicrobiaceae bacterium
CGGTCCCATGGACCCGTCGCACGGGTGAAGCGCCCGGGGGCGGGTCACGGTGGCCGGGTGGGGGATTCGCACCGCGAAGCCCCGCTTCCTCGTCTATCAGTTGCTTTAGGCTACCAGTCGTGAGCTCACTGTGGACACCTGACGGCGAACGACCCGTGGCGAGGCCCTCCTCCCCCGCCGGAGGGGCACCCCCGGGCGCCGGCGACGAGCCGGTCGACGAGGAGGCCCTGGCCGCCGAGGTCGAGGCGGTGCGGGCCCAACTGGCCGGCGCGCCGGTCGAGGAGGTCCTGGCCAACCACTGCTACGGCCTGTTCGAGCTGGCGGCCGTCTACCTGTCGCAGCAGCCCCCGTTGCTCCCCCAGGCGCGGGTGGCCATCGACGCCCTGGGCTGCCTGGTCACCGGCATGGAGGGCCGACTGGGCGAGAACGAGCCCGCCCTGGTCGACGGGCTGCGCAACCTGCAGATGGCCTGGGTCCAGATCGACGGCGCCCAGCGGGCCGGCGCCTCGGTCGACGCCGTGGTCGGCACCGACGCCGAACGGGCGGCCGGGGCGGCGACGGACGTGCCGGACGACGCCGGCGGCGGGTGAGCGGGCCGCCCGACGACGGGACCGGCCCCCCGGAGCCGACGGCGGGCGGCGGCGGGATCGACGCCTCCCGCGTGCGCAGCTTCATCGGGCTGTCGGTGGGCCTCGTCGGCCCGCGTGCCAACCTGGCCGTCTCCGGGGTGCTCATCACCCTGTTCGTCCAGCAGCGGGCGTCGGGTGCCCTGGCCGTCACCTTCGCCCTGACGGCCAGCAGGCTGATCAGCTGGATCACCTACCCGGTGGCCGGCCGCCTGAGCGACCGGACCCGGACCCGGGTGGGCCGGCGCACGCCCTACATGGCGATCAGCCTGATGGTGATGGGTACGGCCACGTGGCTGTTCACCGTGGTCAGCGGGTACTGGGCCCTCGTGGTGATGATCGTCATCGCCAGTCAGGCGGCCTCGGTCTTCACCCTGACCAACGTGGCCGTCGTGCCCGAGGTCTTCGGCCGCAGCCGCTGGCTCAAGGCGCTGGTGCTCACCACGGTGCTCGGCACACTGGCCAGCTGGACGATCAAGGCGACGGTCATCACCACCTGGAAGCAGTCCGACCCCGCCACCTGGGACCTGCCCTTCCAGGTCGCCGGGGTGATCATGGTGCTGACCGGGCTCGCCGTCCTGCTGCTCGTCCGCGAGGCGCCCTCGGCCGCCCGGGGCGCCCTGGCGGACCGCACCCGGCGGGCCCGACCGGCCCGCGAC
The DNA here is from genome assembly GCA_003157945.1 of Acidimicrobiaceae bacterium. The sequence goes on from PMFY01000187.1 coordinate 1,508, forward strand.
GAGCTGCGCGACATCCTGGCGGGGCCGAACGCGAAGGTCCTCGTCACCGGGTCGCTGCTCTTCTGGGCCGGCATCGGCTCCACGGGCTACGTGGCCATCCTCTTCTTCCAGCGGGTGCTCCACGCCGGGGCCAGCGCCCAGACCATCGCCGGGCTGGCCACCGGGATCCCGGTCTTCATGATCGGCATCGCCCTGGGGGTGCCGCTGAGCCGGTGGCTCACGCCGATGCAGCTGGCCGTCGGCGCGCCGCTGCTCGGCGCCGTGCTCGCCGGGATCCAGTACTTCGACACCCACCTGTGGCAGGCCGTCGTGCTGAGCTACATCGGCGCCCCCTTCATCGGGGCCTACCTCATCGTGATGGCACCGCTCCTCCTGCAGCTCCTGCCCCGCGCCGGCGGGCTGGGGGAACGGCTGGGCGTCCTGCTGTCACCGTTCAACCTGGTCAGCGTGGTCCTGGCCTACGTGGCCGCCGCCACGGTGGACGCCACCGGGAACTACCGGCTGATCTGGCTGTTCCCGGCGGCCACGGGCCTCGGACACGCCCTCGTCAACTGTTGGCTCCGCTACCCGGATCGACGCTCGACGAGCCCGGACATGGTCAAGCGGCTGTGGGAGTGGGCCATCGTCCAGGCCGAGTCGATGTCCGAGACCGGCATCGTCACCGGCCTGCTGGCCGCCCCGCTCCTCGGTGTGGTCACCGAGGACGACGCCGACAGCGCCGTCGTCGTCGACATGGCCCGGAACATCCTGGGCAATCCCTACGAGGAGGTCGACGACACGCCGGCCCTGCCCGCCGGTCCGCCTCAGGACCCGTCGGCCGGGGGCTCCCTCGGGGTGACCGGCGTCGACCAGGTGGGCGGGGGCCCGGCCGGCGAGCGCGAGAACGGCGACCAGAAGTTCGGGTGGGGTGACGACTCGTCGTCGTCCCCGTCCGACCCGCGTGCGGCGTCCCCGTCCGACCCGCGTGGCGTGACCGGCGTGCCCGCCACCGGCGTGGGTTCCCCCGTCGTGAGCGGGTCGGACCGGTCGACCGAGGGACGGAGCGGCGGATCCGACAATAGGGGAAGTGGCGGATCCGCCAGTGGGGCCAGCGGTGGATCCGACAGCGGCTCGGGGGACGGCGTCGGGGGCCTGGGCGACAGCGGCGGCCGCTCGGGAAACGGGATCTCCGGCTCGGGCGACGGCGGCGCGGGGCTGGGGAACGGGACCGGTGGGTCGGGCTCGGGGAACGGGACCGGTGGGTCGGGCTCGG
>PMFY01000480.1 GCA_003157945.1 Acidimicrobiaceae bacterium
TTCGCCTTCGGTGACGCCAGGTTCTTCGGGTCGATGGGCGCCGCCCGGCTCGGGGCACCGGTGGTGGGCATGGCGTCGACGTCCGATGGGTCGGGGTACTGGCTGGCGGCCGCCGACGGCGGGGTGTTCGCCTTCGGCGACGGCAGGTTCTACGGATGGATGGTCCGCACACCGCTCAACATGCCGGTCGTGGGCATCGCCGCCGGTTGAGTCCGCGGCGCGACCCGGCCCGGCCGTCTACGGGTGGCGCAACGCGGCCTGGATGCCGGCCGTGACCTCGGGCTGCTCGGTCGGGTCGACCTTCTGGATCCACGCCCAGTAGGACCAGCCGACATCGTGTTGGGCGGTGTAGGCGAGGAACGCGGCGGTGTCGGCCGACCAATTCTGGTCGGGCTGCCGGTCACCGCTCTGGTTGCCGGTCGCATCGAAGGCATAGAACTCACCGACGTAGAGCGGCACGTTCCACTGCGCGGCCCGCTGCACATCGGCGGTGAGGGCCTCCTGGGCAGTCACGGCCGACGGGGTCTGCAGCGATGACGGTGCGGACCAGTAGTCCTCGTGCAGGTGGACGGAGAGCACCAGGTTCGGCACGGGTGGCAGCCGCGTGACGCGGAACGATCCGGGATCGTCCTCGTCCTCCACCATGAGGAGGAGGTCCGGGTTGGCCCGGTGCACCAGCGGGACGACGGACGCGTAGAACCCGGTGAGATCCGCGGAGGCGCGACCGCAGTTGGGCTCGTTGACGATGTCCTGGGCGACGACGGTGGGATCGCCGGCGTAGCGCGCGTCGAGGAACGCCTCGGCGGACGCGAAGTCCGCCCATGCCGAACCCGGGACACCCGGTTCGGTCCGACCCGAGTAGAAGTCGCACGCCGCGGACTGGGGGGTCTCGTCGGCGGCGTCGGGATCGAGCCAGACGGGCATGCCCGACCCCGGGCAGCCCGGCTTCTTGGCGATCGCCGGGGCGGTGAAGGCCGCACTCCAGTTCGACTGGTGCATGTCGAGGACCACCCGGAGGTGGGCGGCCCCGAGCAGCGCGATCTCGTGGTCCAGGGCGTCCAGGTAGGGGAGGTTCCAGTGGTGCTCGACCGACCCGTCCGCCGCCACGGTCGGCGGCGTCGGCTCGATGTTCCCCCACGCCACCGGAAGACGCACGGACGTGAATCCGTACCCGGCGATCTGGGCCACCTCGTCGGTGGTCAGCGGCTTCCACCCGTTGTTGCAGGTCCCCGGTACGTCGGTGCCCTCGGGATTGGTGCTCTCCATGCCGGTGACGTTGTACCCGGTGAGCTGGACCACGGCCCCGGACGAGTCCTCGATACGGGTGCCACTGGTGCGCAGGTAGCCCGGCGGCGTGGCCGCCGGCGACGTCGTCGTCGGGGTCGTCCTCGGCACCTCCGAGGTCGGTGGGCCACTCGTCGCCCGGGTGGGGGACGCCGCCAGCGAGGCGACCACCGCGGTGGCCACGGCGAGGGAGACGACGATCAGCACCACGATCCGAGCCCGCATGCCCACCAGAACGCCTTTCGCTCTGACGTGCTCGTGGGGAACCCCGATCCCCGACGAGCGGGAGGCTCCGCCACGGCACCACTGCCGAGAGGCAAGGTAACACCTGGATCGGGGGAAAACCGGACGCGTCGCCCGGGCCGGGGACGTCGTCTCCGGCGCGGCGAGGGTGCGGGCGCTACCGGACGGGGTGGCCGGTTCCGGACGAGCGCAGGTCGTCCACGCACTCGGTACACATCCACCTCGGCGCCCGGCCGGCCGGACGGTGCAGTCGGCCGGGGGTCTTCACGAGGTCATCGGTCCACCCGCACCGGTGGCAGGTTCCCCGCCGGTGCCGCGACCGCCGATCCGTGGTGCGGTTGAAGAGAGTCACGGTGCCCCCACGATGTCCCATCCCGTGTCGTCGTGTCCACCGCTGCGGCCGTCCCGATCGCCGGACGGGTCCGATCGGGTCGGGCGACGGGCCGGCGGTCGTGACCCTCGCCCGACGCATCCCCGTCGCCGCCGGCCGTGGGATCCGAGGCGTAATTGTGCACTTCGCACAACGATCATTGTCCCAATTGTCCCCGGCTGCCCGGGGACATCACCGGTCGTGAAGGGGCGAACACGGCGGGCACCATTGTCCCAAATACGACCGGGTAATTGGGCACCTTGCACGATGCCTGGCCAGGGCATTCATGTGACAATGCCGCAGCGGAATGTTCGGGCGCTTCCGGGTCGGACGTGCGGAGCGGGGCGAGGAGCCACGCTCGGCGGCGGACCCGGGGGTGAGGGTGAAGGGACAAGGGGGTCGCGATGCTCGGGTCTCCGAGGCAGATGGCCAGGCGGATGGTGTCGGACCTGGAGCGGACGGGGACGCCGGCGTTCCGGGGTCCGGGGCATCGCCCGCAGGCGTTCCACGGCACGCGTACCGCCCACACGTCGGTAGCGCCGGTGCTGGTCGGTGACCACACCCATCGGCACCCACGGGCGCGCCGCCCCGAGCCCACGGTCAGTGTGATCATCCCGGCCAAGAACGAGGCGCGCAACCTCCCCGCCGTCCTCGGCGCGCTCCCGGCGGGCCTCCACGAGGTCATCCTGGTGGACGGCAACTCGACGGACGCCACGGTCGCCGTGGCCCGGTCCTGCCGTCCCGGCATCATCGTGGTCCAGCAGTCCCGGAAGGGCAAGGGCAACGCGCTCGCCTGCGGGTTCGCCGCCGCCACCGGTGACTTCCTGGTGATGCTGGACGCGGACGGCTCCACCGATCCGGAGGAGATCCCCCGGTTCGTCGCCGCCCTGGAGCAGGGCGCCGACTTCGCCAAGGGGTCGCGGTTCATGCCGGGCGCGGGCAGCAGCGACATCAGCCGCCTCCGCCAGGCCGGAAACTTCTGGCTCAGTACGATCGTCAACCTGCTGTACGGGACCCGCTACACCGACCTGTGCTACGGCTACAACGCCTTCCGTCGCGACTGCCTCGACAAGATCGACCTCGACGCGTCGGCGCGTACGGACGTCGATCCGACCGTGATGCTGTGGGGTGACGGCTTCGAGGTGGAGACCCTCATCAACGTACGCATCGCCAAGGCCGGTCTGCGCGTGATGGAGGTACCGAGCTTCGAGAGCCGACGCGTGTTCGGCAAGAGCAATCTCCACGCGTTCTCGGACGGACTGCGGGTGCTCCAGACCATCCGCATCGAGCACCGGTGGGGTGCCCGTCGGGCTGCCACCGGCAGCCAGAGGCCGTCCCGCCTCGACGACGTCGCCTGGTCGATCGTCTCGACGTCGACGCTCGAGGCCGGCTGACCCCGCCGTGGGCCGGACCGTGTCGTACCCGTTGGTGGGTTTCCGGGCGAGCCTGCCGGCCCACCCGGCCCCGGCGACGGGGGGACGGCTGCAGTTCACCGACACCGAGTGGCGCCTCGTGTTCCGTCCGCCGCGCCCGGGCGTCCGGTGCGGTCTGCTCCGGCTGCGGATCGAGGTCGAGCCGGAGGCCCGGCGCCGTTGCCGGGTGACGGTGCACGATCGCGACAGCGGCGACCTGCGGGGCTCGTTCGTCGTCCGGGCCCGGGCCCGACGGGTGCAGGCCGACATCGACCGCCGGCTGGCGGCGCTCGACCGCGCCGCCGACACCGTCGCCTCGGTCGACGCGGGGCGGTGGTGGATGGACGGGCGCGCCTTCGACGACCTCGGACGGTCCCGGACCGCGTCGGTCGCCGGCGTGAGGTGCCGGGGAGGGACGTGGGGTCCGGACGCGGTGGCGCCCTCCCGATGGACCAAGGTGCTCGACGTCGGGCCCCGCGGGGTGACCCTGCGGGGATGGCGGACCCGTGCCGTACTGCCCTGGGAGTCGGTCGACGACATCGAGGTGACCGTCGACCGGGACCCGTCCCGCAGACGAGGTGCCGGCCGGACGGGTGCGCACGGCCGGGTCGACGGTGGGACCGTCGTGCGCGTGCGGTCGCGCACGGGCGACGAGCTCGAGTTCCACACGGCGCTGTCGAGCGCGGCCGACATCGCCTTCCGACTGCACCCCGTGCAGGAGCAGCTCGCCGATCGGTGACCGGCGGGCCGCCGGGCACGCCGCTGCGGTGTTCAGTGGCCCGCGTCGGACACCGCCGTCGCCTCGGTGGCGATCCGGTGGGCGTTGGCCATGATGGTCAGGGTGAACGTCGTGGCCGGCACGGTGGGGAACACCGACGCGTCGACCAGGTGGATGTGGGGCCACGACCGGAGTCGGCCCACCCGGTCGGTCTGGAGCGGGGACGGCGTCGCGGCGGAGGGGAAGCTCCCCCCGAAGTGGTAGCTCTTGGCCGCCGGCGAGCAGGCCGTCGCCGCCAGGACGGGCCACAGGTCCAGCGTCGGGGCGTG
>PMFY01000380.1 GCA_003157945.1 Acidimicrobiaceae bacterium
GCCAGGCCACGCTGTCGACCAGTCCGCCGGGACGGTTCCGCTCCAGCCAGAGGGCGCGGTACCGGTCGGTGAGGTCGCGGAGGTCGTTCGCCAGCTCCAGGCGGTCCGACGCCGCGATCGAACCGAGGGTGCCGTCGCCGCGCAGTCGCCACCGGGCGTCGCGCACGAGGAGCTCGACCAGGTCGATGCTGAAGATCGTCTCGGCCACCAGTCGGTCACCGTCGGGTCGGCCGGAGTCCGCTGACCCGGCGGCCCGGCGCGCCTCGCCGAGATGCCGGTCGACGACGTCGAGTTCCTCGGCGGTGAGCCCCGCGGTCAGGCCCCTTCCCACCGACAGCTGCGGGTAGTAGAGGTTCGTGACGATGGTGGCCAGGTTCGGGAACTGGGGCGTGACCAGGCGGTACGTGTCACCGAGGGCGAGGACGGCGTCCGCCAGTCGGCCCGTCGGGTCGTCGAACACGTGGGTGCTCAGGGCCGCCGCGAGGTCCAGGTCGGCGTTCGACGCCAGACACCAGGACACCGCGGCGCCGTAGGCCAGCGCGGGCTCACTGATGATCGGCTGCTGGAGGTGCCCCTGGTCCCCCCAGTCGGTGATGAGGAATCCGGTCGCCCCGTAGGTGACGGCGGCCTCCACCGCGTTGCGGCAGTTGGTGCGGGCGTTCGTCAGCCGGCCGAGGATGCTCAGCCAGCTCGAGGTCCCCGGTGCCACCCAGAACGGGATGCCGGCCGATGCCAACGCGGCGCAGCGGTCGTCGAAGGGATGCCAGTCGTCGTAGCCCCACTCGCAGATGGTGACGCCGGGTGGCAGTGCGGCCAGTGCGTCGGGGTCGCCCGCCACCATGTCACCCCACATGAGCATCTCCCGCCCGTCCAGCTCGGGGAGGGCACGCAGGTCGGACACCCAGGTGATGAAGTCGTCCATCCGCGCGCGGGGCAGCTCCCAGGCCTCGTCGAGACCCACGTGGACCCGGCGGCTCGTGAACAGCGGCAGGAGCTCGGCCAGCAGGTTCCGGACGAGGGCGATCGAACCCGGGTCGGTGGGTTCGATGGTCATCGGCGCACGGGAGATGCCGAAGGGGTCGACGAATCCGTCACCGGCGATGGCCAGCGGGCGGTAGCGCGCATGGGCCAACCAGCGGTTCATGTGGCCCAGACAATTCTGGTTGGGCACCAGTTCGACGTGGTGCTCGGAACAGAAGGCGTCCAGGTCGAGGATCTCCTCCGCCGTGAACGGGCTCGCCGCCCGGTGCACGTCGGGATGGTCCCGGTAGGCGAAGGTGTGCTCGGTGTACAGCTGTACCTGGTTGATCTTCCACGACGCCAACCGGGCGATCAGGGCGCGCAGGGTGGGCATCGTCGGGACCTTGTCCCGGGAGACGTCCAGCATGACCCCGCGCACCTCGAGGTCGGGATGGTCCCGGACCGTGCCCACCGGAAGTGCGCCCTGATGGAGGTGGGCGAGTTGGGCGAGCGTCGCGTCCCCGTAGAAGGTGCCGGCCGCATCGGCGGCGGCCAGGTCGACGCCGGAGTCGTCGATCCGCAGCACGTAGCCCTGGGGCGGCAGCGAGGGGTCGAGTCGCTTGCGGGGTGCCCGGAAGGGGACCACGTCACCCGTCAGGTCGAGACTCCGCGGCACCGGCAGCAGGTTCACGTGAGCTCCCTCCGGTAGACGAAGTACGTTTCCGCCACCACTCCGCCCACCACGGCGTACGGGACGACCGGACCGACCCAGGTCACCGCCACCTCGTCGCGCCCCCGTCGACGCAGTTCGTGCAGGGCGCCCAGGAGCACGGCCCGGCCGGCACCCCGCCCGATCAGGTCGGGGCGCACCGCCACCGGCCCCAGCTGTCCCCGGCGGTTCACCTCGAACGCACAGAACGCCACCACGGCGCCGTGGTCCCCGGCCTCCCGGGCCAGGACCAGGTTGCCCTTGTCGGCCGCCCTCGACACCTCCTGGCGCCAGTCGGGCCAGTGGGTCGCCATCCAGTCGTCGATCTCGGCCCGCTCGCCCGACCGGGCCCGCGCGTGACCTCCGGGATCGGAGGGGATCGCCCGCAGGTCCACCCGCATGTCGAAGTTCGTCTCCGTCCGGAAGTAGTGGTGGCCCTCGAGGAGACACAGGAGGGCCGTCTCGGTGGTGGGGACGCCCGGCCACAGGTGGTACGGAGGATCGGCTCCGGTCACCAGGCTGTGGTGACCGGCCGCGGCCGCCCATCCCTCGGCCGACCGAAGGAGGGTCCGACCGATGCCCTGCCGACGCACCGACGGGTCGACGGCCAGCAGCCGGATGTGCGGTCCGTCGGCGCACTCGGCGACGGCCACCACGCCGATACCAGGATCACCGAGCAGCACGACCGGCTGGTCGGGCGCGAAGAGGGCGTCGTCGAGCTCGGCGGACGACGGTGCATCGACGATGGCCCGTCGGCACAGTCGGGAGACCTGCTCGAGCGCGGTCCTGTCGAGGTGGTCGACCGAGATGCTCATGGCGCGGGGTCCGGCGTGGACGTCAGGAATGCCCGGAGGCTCCGGGCCCGATCGAGGATCTCACCGGGGGCCGACGGCGCGCCACGTCCCGCCGGGTCCTCGGCGGGCAGCGGTCGTCCGACCATCACGTCAAGCGGATCGTCAGCGTCCTCTGTGCACGTGCTCGTGACTCGGACGGTCCGGATGGCTCCATCCATCCACTGAACCACAGTGGGCGTCGGGTGGAGGCCATGCCCCGGTGGCCGGCACCCGGCGACCGGGGCACGCGTCGAGGTTCGAACCCCCGGTGACACCAGGGTGCACAATGGACGGCGTTGACCGCTAGGCACGTGGTGCGGGCGACCGTCCGGTGCCGGGCCGACGTGAGCGGGTAGGGAGGGAGAACGAGACCATGGCGGTGCTGTTGGCCTTCCTCGCCTCCCTCCTCTTCGCGTTCGGCCTCGTGCTGCAGCAGCGGGGGACGATGAGGGCGCCCGAGTCCAGCAAGGGGCTGGCGTTCATCGTGCAGCTCTTCCGCCATCCGGTGTGGCTGCTCGGCGGCCTGCTGTCGGGAGCGGGGTTCGCACTGCAGATCACCGCCTTGTCGATCGGGTCGCTCGTCGTCGTGCAGGCCATCGTGATCTCGAGCTTCGTCTTCGCCCTGCCGATCGGGGTGTGGCTCACCGCCCAGCGGTACGGACGCTGGGATGTGGTCGGGGCCTCGATGACGATGGTCGGGCTGATCCTCTTCCTGCTCGGTGGCGATCCGACGGGGGGTACGAACACCGTGGCCCCGGAGTCGTGGGCCATCTGCCTGGTCATCACCGCGCTCCTGCTCGGCGCGCTCGACCTGGCCGCCCGACGGACGCGGCCAGCGGTCACGGCGGCGCTCCTCGGCGGCGCCGGCGGCCTCTCGGTCGCCGTCCAGTCCGGGATGGCGAAGGCCCTCACCCACGCCCACGGCGGCCGGGCCGGCGTGTTCGGCACCTGGCAGTTGTACGTGCTGGTCGGCGCCGTTGCCGCCACGTTCGTCTACCAGCAGCGCTCGCTCCGGGTGGGGGTGCTCGCTCCGGCACTGGCGGCGAGCAATGCCGCCAACCTGGTCGGCAGTGTGATCCTCGGGCTCTGCCTCTTCGCCGAACGGCTGGGTCAGGGACCGGTGGGCACGATGTCCGCCGTCATCGGCCTCGTGCTGGTCCTGGCCGGCATCGTCACCTTGGTGACCCGTGGCCATCCCCCGGCGATGGCGGTCGGCGTGACCCCGTCGATCGAAGGGGCGCTCGAGCCCACGATCGAACAGGCGACCGGGCACCAGCGCCCCCCGGAGACGTCCCCGGAGTAGCTGTCCGGCCCGTCGCTCCCACGGGTGCGGAACGTATCCTTCCGGCCCCCGGGCGGGAGGGCACCCGGGACTCCCCGATCGCCGGGCGCGGATCCCGGTACGACCGCATGCCGTCGGGATCTGTCGCACCGATGGTGCTCACCCGAACAGCGGGCCCGCCGAGGAGACCTCGANNGTGGATCGTCGATGTCGATCGCGAACCGGTAGTCGGCACAGCCCGGTTCGTCCCGGCTGGTCGCGGCCATCCCGGAGCCGGCCGGGACTCGTCACGGCGCCGCGCTGAGGGACCGCCGGGGGGCTCAGCCGCGTTCCGGCCACCCCAGGGCATCGAACACCGCCAGCGGATCGAGGTAGTCCCGCCAGTGGG
>PMFY01000440.1 GCA_003157945.1 Acidimicrobiaceae bacterium
AACCAGCCCTCGCACAGGCCGTCGTAGACGGCCACCAGCGGCTCCGGGGCCACCACCGCCACGTACAGGGCCAGCGCGGCCACGTCGGCGGCGGCCCCGGTCGCACCGGCGCGCAACGCCCGACCCGCGGCCACCGCGTCGGCGCGCCCGCCGCCGGCCAGGACCTCGGCCTCGAAGGCCTCCCACGTCACCTCGGCGGTCGTCATCGGCTTCCCCCTGACTCAGCCTGCTCCCCTGTCAGAACGTACACCGGGGACCGCCCGATCCGCAGGGTCACCAGCCGGTTCGTCCACTCCGTGGGCACTTCTGACGGCGGCCGGCCGGGTATGGGAGCCTGACCCGATGGACGAGACCGGACACGACCTCGACCCCGCCGACTGGGACCCCCGGGACCCGGCCTTCCGCCACGATCCCGTCCCCTGGTACCGGGCGCTGCGGACCCGGGCCCCCGTCTACGGCCACGAGGAGATCGGCATCGTCCTCTCGCGCTACGCCGACATCGACCGCGTGCTGCGGGACCGGAGGTTCGGCGTGGCCACGCCGTCGCCGTGGCGGGAGCTGTTCGCCGCCGCGGCGCCGCCGTCGATGCACCTCCTGTCGGAGCACTCGCTCCTCTTCGTCGACCCGCCCGTGCACACCCGCGTGCGTGGCCTGGTCGCCCAGGCCTTCACCCCCCGCCGGATCGAGGAGCTGCGCCCGCGCATCGAGGCGACGATCGACTCGATCCTGGACGGACTCGACGACCGGGACGCGTTCGACGTCCTGGAGGAGATCGCCTGGCCCGTCCCGATCCTGGCCGTGACCGACCTCCTGGACGTGCCGGCGACCGACCAAGGGCTGCTGCACGAGTGGACCCACGCCATCACCGCGGTGGACGAGCTGCCGCTCGAACTCGACCTCCTGCCGGCCGCCGGCACCGCCGCCGACGAGTTCCTGGCCTACGCCGCGGACCTGGTCGACGCGCGCCGCCGCCATCCCGGCGACGACCTGATCTCGGGGCTCCTGGCCGCCGAGGCGGACGGCGAGCACCTGTCGCACGACGAGCTCCTGGCCATGATCGTGCTGATCCTGCTGGCCGGCCACGACACCACCGCGGGGCTCATCTCGACGGCCCTGTGGCTGCTGCTCGCCCACCCCGACCAGGGCGTCGAGGTCCGGGACGACCCCGCCGTGGTGCCGAACGCCGTCGAGGAGGTCCTCCGCTACCTCGGCCCGTTGCAAGTGGCGTCCGGCGGCGGCCGCTGGCCCGCGGAACCGGTCACCATCGAGGACACCGTGATCGAGCCGGGCACGCCGGTCCGCCTGCTGCTCGGCTCGGCCAACCGGGACCCCGACCGCTACGAGGAGCCCGACCGCTTCGACATCCACCGGAAGTCGATCCGTCACCTGGCGTTCGGCCGCGGCCTCCACGTCTGCCTGGGCTCGGCGCTCGGCCGGCTCGAGGCGCAGATCGTGGTGCCGGCCGTGCTCCGGCGGTTTCCCGACCTCGCGCTGGTCGACGACGAACCCACCTGGCGGCCGTCGTTCGTCGTGCGCCAGCTCGCGACCCTCGCCGTGGCGACCGGTCGGGACTGACCTCGGGCACCGGCCCACGGCCGGAGCGGTGCGGTGCGGTCAGCCCGTCGGGGNNCCGCTGGCCACGGCCAGGCAGGCCCGGCACTCCCACGCGCCACCGGGACTCCGCCACAGCACCGAGCCGCAGGCCGGGCACGCATCGCGGCCTTCACTGCACTCGACACCCTCGTAGCGGTGCGACGACAGGGGGCAGCCCCGCCCGTGGCACACCGCCCACTCGGGGTCGGCCACCAGCCCGTCGACCGGGCAGACCACCAGGCACTGCTGGCAGTCGTTGCACCGCAGCGGATCCACCTCGTAGGCGACGGGGAAGGCCGCCCCCTGGGTGACCGCCCCCTGGGGGCAGGCCGACTCACACGCCCCGCAGCCCAGGCACTCGGTGTCGTCGATCTCGAGGGCCACCGTCAGGCTCCGGTCCCCACCGGCGCGGGCGCACCGGCCGCGTCGAAGATCGCCTGGACCGTGCCCATGAAGCGGTAGAACTTGTCGCTGCCCATGGCGTCCTCGGACCGGGCCACCAGGGGGACGCCGGCGATGGTCAGGCCGTTGAGCGAATGGGCGCTGTCGGCCGGACCGTGCTCCTCGATCCAGTCCACCATCTCCCTCCAGGCGTCCAGCGGTCCCGACACGACCACGTCGGGGGCGAAGGTGTCCTCGTCCGTCGGGCCGACCACGCCGATGTCATAGCCGTCGAGGACCACACCGAAGAACTCGTCGATGCCGTCGGGGATGAGGACCTCCACGCCGAGGCGCAGGTCGGCGATGCCGAGCCGCTGGAGGGCGGCCTGGTCGGAGGTGGCCCGGGAGACCAGCTCCACGAACCACGCCGACGAGGGGAAGGGGGCCTCCATGGCGCCCATCAGACCGCCACCTCGGCCACGGCGCCCGGGACCCCGTCGATCAGGGAGTCCGGCAGGTGGAGACGGCCCCGCCGGTCGAGGCCGGCGTGGGCGCACCGCTTCAGGTAGTCCCCGATGATCTGCAGGCGGAGCACGTCACCCGCGGCGGTGCCGAGGGCACAGGCCTCCTCGAGGCCGCCGGCGGCCAGGATGGCCGTNNAGGTAGGCGTGGAAGTCCTCGGCCATCGACGGGTCGGAGGCCAGCCGGTAGCGGAGGTGCATGGTGCCGTAGGCCACGTGCCGGGCCTCGTCCTGCATGCACAGCCGGAAGATCTGCTGCTCGACCGGCGACGGNNCAGGTGCATGAGTGCGGAGCCCTCGTCATAGGACTCGGCGTCGAGGATCAGCTGGAGGAAGCGCTCGACCACGGCCGTGGCCCGGCCCAGTCCGCCCCCGTTGGCAAGGGCACGCTTGCGGAAGACCTCGGTGTGGCGCGCTTCGTCCATCACCTGGGTGCAGAGGAACATCTTGGCCTCGACGAAGTCGTGGTTGATCCGCCACAGCCACTTGGCCGGGAAGTCCGCGGCCACCATCTCGACCTCGGACAGCACCGTGGCGAGCTGGCACATGGCGTGCTCGACGTCGGGGTCGAGCGGCACGAGGTCGGCCCAGGGGATGTCGCGGGTGGCGCTCCACTGCCGGCTCACGGCCTCTTCGTAGAGGTCGAGGACGTTGTCCGCCCACACCTCGGCCCGGTCGTTGATCGTGTAGCCCATGTCCGGGACGCCGGCTTCCACGTCGGAGCCCCGGGGGGCCATGGTCCGCAGCGGCGCGTGCTCGGGGATCACACCGTAGGAGCCGATGGCGATGTCGCGCATCGTGAGCCCCGTCTTCGACGGCACGGCCCGCACCCCCCATTCGGAGTTGGTGTCGCGCAGCCAGCCGAGGTCGAACTCCCCCCGTGCCGAACGCTCCAGGTAGTCCAGGTCGAGCCCGAGTGCCATGCCCTATCCCCCTTCGATCCGCGACGCAATGAGACACGCCGTGCCTTCATGTATCAACAATTGCAGGATGCGGGTCGGGAATCTCGGGGACCAGGGCCGAAGGTCCCATGGCAACGACCGGTGCCCCGGGCGGGCGGGGTGTCGGGTCAGGACGAGGTGCGGGTGGCGTAGCTGAGGCCGTAGGCGGACCGGCGCAGCTGCAGGACCTCGTCGTGGTCGGGCAGGGCGATCCCGTCCACGACGTTCGTCGGGTCGAAGATGACCGGGGTGACTTCGTCGAGGACCCCGGTGAGGACGAGCCGGCCGGCCACGAGCGTTGGTCGCTCGGGCCAGACGGCGGTCGGGTCGTCGGTCGGGTCGTCCGGCTCGCCGAGGTGGACCAGGAGGTCGAAGGAGGCCCCCGCGGCGATGCGGCCCGCCAGCTCCGCGCCGAGGTCGAGGTCGTCGGGCGGGTCGTCGAGGAACGACTCGCCGTCCACGGGTGCCCAGGACCACCGGAACGGGTGGCGCTCCCCCGCTCCGTCGACCAGGAAGAAGGTGTGCAGCCCGTTGTAGGCCAGGGTGGCGTAGCTGGCCGGCACCCGGGCCGCCATGGCCGCCTCCACGCCGGGAAGCGACTCGGGGTGCGCCTCGACGAAGGCCAGCATGCGGGCGGGGTCCGGTGCCCCGGTGTCCGGGTCCGGCGCCCGGGCCGCCAGGAGCTCGAGGAACGACGCCCCGTCCCGCACCAGGAAGGCGGGCGAGCTCACCCCGACGAGGTCGTGGGTGCCGGACGGCGTGCGGAGTTTCACGGCCATGCCGCGCGCGCTGGGGACGGCGTCGGGCACCGACGGGTCCCCACCCGGGTGGGAGAAGCGCACCGTGGCCGGACCCGGCTCCGAGACCAGGTGGGCGGCCGTGGTGCGTCCGCCCAGTGCGCCGCTCGGGGTGAAGGTGGCGTCGGCCATCGTGCCC
>PMFY01000369.1 GCA_003157945.1 Acidimicrobiaceae bacterium
GATGCCGGTCGAGGTCACCGCGGTCACGAACCACCCGTCGAAGCGCGGGTCACGCGACTGCACGGCGAGGTAGCAGCGGTCCGGGTCGTCGTACACGGTCACAGTGTGGCCGATCTGAGGCCCGATGACTGGCGGAATTGCGACACGGCGGTGGGAGCTGCGCCCGGGGACCCGACAGCCCGGCCCGGCCGGGCCGGATAGGTTCGCGACCGGTGCGGGCAGCCCGCCGCGCCGGAAGGGGCCGACCATGATCCAGGCAGCACCGACACGACGACGGACCCCCGGCCGGCGACCGAGGGGCACCTGGGTGCTCATCGGGCTGGTGGCCCTGGTGGCGCCGCCGCTGGTGCTGTCGGCCCGCCCCGCCGCCGCCGCCCCGCCGCCGGTCAGCCGGGCGGCGCCCTACCTCACGCTCGGGTGGGGGAACCCGCCGGATCCCTCCACGGTCATGGCCGCCACGGGAGTCCGCGGGTTCACCCTGGCCTTCATGCTCTCCGGCAAGGGCTGTTCGCCGGAGTGGGACGGCAACCGGCCCCTGCTCGGCGGCAGCGACGCCGCGTCGATCGCCGCCATACGCGCCGCCGGGGGCGACGTCTCGGTCTCCTTCGGCGGATGGTCGGGCCGGAAGCTCGGCACCGTCTGCAAGTCACCGGCCGCACTGGCCGGCGCCTACGAGTCGGTCATCGACGCCTACGGGCTGCACGCCATCGACATCGACATCGAGCACGGCGAGTTCACCAAGGCGGCGACCCGTCTGCGGGTGGTGACGGCGCTGAGGCAGGTCCAGGTCGACGACCCGTCCGTGGAGATCACGCTGACCTTCGGCACCACCCCCACCGGGCCGGACGCCCACGGTCGCAGCCTGCTGGCCGACGCCGCGTCGGTGGGCCTGCTGCCCTACGCATGGACGATCATGCCCTTCGACTTCGGGGTGCCCGAGACCGACATGGGCGCCACCAGCGTGGCCGCGGCCGAGGGGCTCCACGCCGACCTCATGGCCGCCTACGGCGTCGACTCGGCCACGGCCTACGCCCACATGGGCATCTCGTCCATGAACGGCGTCACCGACGAGTCGGACGAGACCGTCAGCGTGGCCGACTACCAGACGATCCTCGCCTACGCCACGGCGAACCACCTGGCCCGGGTCACGTTCTGGATGCTGGACCGGGACCGGTCCTGCCCGTCGGGAACGGCCCCGGGCAACTCGTGCAGCGGCATCGCCCAGACGCCGTGGGAGTTCACCTCGCTCACCGCCGGCTACACCGGCTGAGCCGGCCGATGGAGGTCCTCACCACGGTCCCGGTCCCCGAGCTGGCCACGGCCGGCGAGCTGTTCGCCGAGCTCGAGGCCGCCGGCTTCGACGGTGCCTGCACCTACGAGACCCGTCACGACCCGTTCCTCCCCCTGGTGCTGGCCGCCGACCGCACCTCGACCCTGCAACTGGGTACGGCCATCGCCATCGCCTTCGCCCGGACCCCGATGCTGCTGGCCACGGTGGCCCGCGACCTCCAGGACGTGTCGGCCGGGCGGTTCACCCTCGGGTTGGGCACCCAGGTCCGTCCCCACATCGAACGCCGCTACTCCATGCCCTGGTCGCGACCGGCCGCCCGGCTGCGTGAGCTGGTGACCGCCGTCCGGGCCATCTGGGACGCCTGGGACGGCACCGCGCCGCTCGACTTCCGGGGGGAGTTCTACACCCACACCCTCATGCCGCCCGCCTTCGACCCGGGGCCGGCCGTCCACGGCCATCCCCGGATCCGCCTCGGCGCGGTCGGTCCCCACCTCACCCGGGTGGCGGCCGAGGTCGCCGACGGCATCCTGGTCCACCCGTTCGCCACCCGGGCATCCCTGACCGGGCTGACCCTGCCGACCATCGCCGAGGGCCTGGCCGGCGCGGGCCGGGACCGTTCCGCGCTCGAGGTGACGGTGGTGGTGATGGTCGCCACCGGTGACACCGGGGCGGAGCTCGACGAGGCCATCGCCACGGTGCGGGGCCAGCTGGCCTTCTACGGGTCCACGCCGGCGTACGCCCGCGTGCTCGAGTGCGACGGCTGGGGGGACCTCCACCCCCGCCTCAACGCCCTGTCCAAGGAGGGGCGGTGGGACGACATGGCGGAGCTGGTCACCGACGAGATGGTCGAGTCCATCGCCGTGGTGGGCCGCCGGGACGAGATCGCACCGCTCATCCGGGCCAAGGTGGCGGGTGTCGCCGACTCGGTCAGCCTCGAGTGCACCCGCCGTCCCGACCCGGGCCACTTCGGCGACATCTGCCGGGCCCTGCAGGCCGCACCCGACCAGGCCGGGCGACCCCGCTAACCCTCGTCGGCCGCCCGCCAGCAGTACCAGGCCACCACGCTGCGGAAGGGCCGGAACGGCTCGCCCAGCCCATGCAGGTCCTTCGGCTCGGGCAGCGCGTCCATCCCCCAGGCCCGGGCGAACCCGGCCCGCACGCCGTAGTCCCCCGTCGGCCACACGTCGAGGCGGCCGAGGGCGTTCATCAGGAACATCTGGGCCGTCCACGGGCCGATCCCCCGGACCACGGTCAGGTGCGCCACCACGTCGTCGTCGGACAGGCGACCCATCCGCTCCAGCGCCACCTCACCCGAGGCCACCTTGTCGGCGAGGTCGACCAGCGAGGCCGTCTTGGCCCCGCTCAGCCCGCAGGCGCGCAGCTCGGCCTCGGGGGTGGCGAGCACCCGCTCGGCCGTGACCGTGCCGCCCAGGGCCTCGACCATCCGGCCGTGGATCGAGGCGGCGGCCCGGCCGGCCAGCTGCTGGTAGACGATGCCCCGGGCCAGGTGGTCGAAGCGCCGGGCCACCGGCACCCGCCGTCGGGGCGGGGGCGGTCCGTGCCGGTCGATCAGGCCGGCGAGGACCGGGTCGGCGGCGGCGAGCTCCGTCACGGCGGCGGTCAGCGGGGGTGGTGGCACTCCTCGATGATGCCAGCCCGGTGCGGCCCCCGGGCCCGGGCGTAGGCTCACGACGGGTGGGGCCACGACCGAGAGCACGGAGGAGCGCACCATGGACGGCGACGTCGTAGCGGTGGAACGGGTGATCCCGGCGGGCCCGGCGGCGATCTTCGCCCTGCTGGCCGACGCGGCACGCCATCCGGAGATCGACGGGTCGGGCACCGTCCGGCAGGTGAAGCCCGACACCACGCACCAGCTCGGCCCGGGGTCGACGTTCGGGATGTCCATGAAGATGGGCGTCCCCTACTCGATGGAGTCGACGGTGATCGAGTTCGAGGACTGCCGACGCATCGCCTGGCAGAGCCGGCCGCCCGGCTTCGTCGGCAAGTTCGTCGCCGGCCGGATCTGGCGGTACGAACTGGAACCGGTCGAGGGCGGCACCCTGGTCCGCGAAAGCTGGGACATCAGCCGGGACCACCAGCGGGCGCTGCTCAAGCTCGGCGGACTGCCGACCAAGACCGCGGCCAACATGGCCCGGACGCTCGAGCGCATCGAGGAGATCGTGACCACCACCTGAGGGGCGCGCACCACCTGGGGCGCACACCATCCGGAGGGCGCGCCCGGAAGCATCCGCGGCGCCGGGGTGTTGCACCTGTCATGACCAGACTCTCGGTGCTCGACCTCGCCACGGTGGCCCAGGGGTCGAGCGCGGCCGACGCCCTGGCCGACACCACCCGGCTGGCGCGGATCGTCGAGACCCTCGGCTACCACCGCCTGTGGGTGGCCGAGCACCACGGCATGCCCTCGGTGGCCAGTTCGGCGCCGGCCGTGCTCGTCGGCCACCTGGCCGACGCCACCACCACCCTGCGGGTCGGTGCCGGCGGCGTGATGCTGCCCAACCACGCCCCCCTGGTCGTCGCCGAGCAGTTCGCCACCCTGGAGGCGCTCCACCCCGGCCGGATCGACCTCGGCCTCGGACGGGCACCCGGTACCGACCCGGCCACGGCGCGGGCGCTGCGCCGCAGTGCCGACCTCGGAGCCGAGCACTTTCCGCAGGACGTCGTGGAGCTCCTCGGGTACCTGGTGCCGTCCGACGGACCTCCGACCGTGCCGGCACCGGTGCCCGGGCGCGGCTACCTGCCCCAGGTCTGGCTGCTGGGCTCGTCGACCTTCAGCGCCCAACTGGCCGGCCTGCTGGGCCTGCCCTTCAGCTTCGCGTTCCACTTCGCCCCGGCTTTGGTCGACGAGGCCGTCGCCCTCTACCGGTCGAACTTCCGCCGCACCGGCCTGCTGGACGAGCCCTACGTGATGGTGGCCGCCTCGGCCCTGTGCGCCGACTCCGACGACGAGGCCCGGTACCTGGCCGGCCCGTCGGCGCTGGCCATGCTCCACCTGCGGACCGGGCGACCGTCGCCGGTCGTCTCCCCCGAGGAGGCCGCCGCCTACCCCTACACCGAGGCGGAGCGGGCGCTCGTCGGGTCGATGACCGCCGAGCACGTGGTCGGCGACCCGGCCACCGTGCAGCGGGGCCTGGACGCGCTGGTCGAGCGCACCGGGGCCGACGAGCTGATGCTGTCCACCCGGGCCCACGACCTGGCCACGCGCTCGCGCTCCCTGGAACTGGTGGCCGAGCGGTGGGGCCTGGACGCGCTCGCCGCCTGACCGGACACCGACGGGCGGCCGTTCAGAGGCCGGCGACCCGGGGCAGCACCTCCTCGCCCAGCAGGGCGAGGTGGTCGAGGTCGGACAGGTCGAGGACCTGCAGGTAGACACGCGTGGCGCCGATCCCGGCGAAGCGCCCCAGCTTGTCCACGATCTCCTCGGGCCGACCGCACAGGCCGTTGGTGCGCAGTTCGTCGACCTCGCGCCCGATGGACGTCGCCCGTCGGGCGATCTCGGCGTCGTCGCGACCGCAGCAGACCACCTGGGCCGCCGACAGGGTCAGCGTGCCCGGCTCGCGGTCCGCGGCCCGGCAGGCGCCGCGCACCACCTCGAACTGCACGGCCGTGTCCTCGGCCGAGGCGAAGGCCAGGTTGAACTCGGCGGCGTAGGTGGCGGCCAGGCGCGGGGTGCGCTTCGGGCCCCATCCTCCGATGATGATCGGCGGCCCGGGGCGCTGCACCGGCTTGGGCAGGGCCGGGCTGTCCTCCAGCCGGTAATGGGTGCCGTCGAACGAGAAGGCGACGCCGTCCGGTGCCGACCACAGCCCGGTCAGGATGGCCAGCTCCTCCTCCAGCCGCTCGAACCGCTCCCCCATCGGGGGGAAGGGGATCCCGTAGGCGGTGTGCTCCGCGTCGTACCAGGCGGCCCCGATGCCGAGCTCGACCCGTCCCCCGCTCATGGCGTCGACCTGGGCCACGGTGATGGCCAGCGGGCCGGGCAACCGGAAGGTGGCCGCCGTCACCAGGGTGCCGAGGCGGATGGTCGACGTCTCGCGGGCGATGCCGGCCAGGGTGATCCAGGCGTCGGTCGGGCCGGGCAGTCCGTCACCGCCCCCCATGACCAGGTAGTGGTCGCTCCGGAAGAAGGCGTCGAAGCCGTGCTGTTCCGCGGCCCGGGCCACGGCCAGGAGGTCGTCGTAGGAGGCGCCCTGCTGGGGCTCGGTGAAGATGCGGAGGTCCATGCCCCCGGTTCTAGTCGGAGCGCGGCCGGCGTGCCGTGGCCGCGCCCCGCGTCCGGACCGCTACCCGAGCGACAGCTCCTGGTCGATGACGCCCTCGTCGATCTCGGCGTCCGACGAGCCGACCTCGCCCATCGACATGGCCAGGTCCTCGGTCGGGCGCTCCAGGCCCGAGTCCGAGCGCAGGGGCAGCTGCTTCAGGAAGAGGGCGGCGATGAGCATGACGACGGCGATGGGCACGCCGACCAGGAACACGGTGTGCAGCGACCGCACGAACGAGTCGAGGATCCCGTGCTGCATGGCCGGCGGGAAGGCGTGGAGATCGGCCGGGCTCATGGCGAAGTTGCCCTGCACGTGGATGCCGGCGGCGGCCGCACCCGGCACCAGCAGCGGGATCCACCGGGTCAGGCCGGCGACGAAGATCGCCCCGAACAGTGAGGTGCCGAAGGCGCCCCCGAGTGAGCGGAAGAACGTGACCGCCGCCGTGCCGGTGCCGATCGAGTCGGCCGGCACGGCGTTCTGGGTGGCCAGGATCATGATCTGCATGGTCATGCCCATACCGGCGCCGAGCACCACGACGTACAGGCTCATCGTGAGGTGCGACGTGTGCAGGCCGAGGTGGGAGAGCAGCCACATCCCGATGATGACGAGGGTCGAGCCGACGATGGGCATCGGCTTGTAGACCCCGGTGCGGGTCACGATCTGGCCCGAGGCGATCGACGAGGCCAGGAGGCCGAGCATCAGGGGGACCATCAGGAGGCCGGACACGGTGGGCGACACGCCATCGACGAGCTGCAGGTAGAGCGGCAGGTAGATGATGGCGCCGAACATGACCATCGACAGCAGGAAGCTGACGGTGGAGGCCGTCCGGAAGACGCCGATGCGGAAGAGCGAGGGCGGCAGGATGGGCTCGGCGGCGTAGTGCTCCCACACCACGAACGCCCCGATGAAGGTGGCCGAGAGCAGCAGCATGCCGACGATCAGCGGCGAGCCCCAGGGGTACTGGGTCCCTCCCCACACCGTGACCAGCAGGGCGGCGGTGACGCCGACCATCATGAGCCCGGCGCCGAGGAAGTCGATGCGGTGCGACTGACGGCGGAACGGCAGCTTGAGCACGACGGACGTGACGACCAGGGCCACGATGCCGATGGGCAGGTTGATGTAGAAGATCCACCGCCACGACAGGTGCTCGGTGAAGACGCCGCCCAGCAGCGGCCCGGCGATGGACGACAGTGCGAAGGTGGCGCCGAAGTACCCCTGGTAGCGGCCGCGCTCGCGGGGCGAGACCACGTCGGCGATGATCGTCATGGCCATGGCCATGAGGCCGCCGGCGCCCAGGCCCTGCACACCCCGGAAGGCGATCAGCTGCGCCATGTTCTGGCTGAGCCCGGCGAGCGCCGAGCCCACCAGGAACACGACGATGGCGAACTGGAAGATGCCCTTGCGGCCGAACTGGTCGGACAGCTTGCCGTAGAGGGGGGTCGAGATCGTCGACGTCAGGAGGTAGGCAGTCACCACCCAGCTCATGTGGTTGAGGCCGTGCAGGCTGTTGACGATGGTCGGCAGGGCGGTGCCGACGATCGTCTGGTCGAGGGCGGCGAGGAACATCCCCAGCATCAGCCCGCTGAAGATGATCATGATCTGGCGGTGCGACAGGGCCACCACCGGACCGCCGCCGTCCGGCCGGGCCCCCTGGTCCTCGCCCGGCTCGACGGCGGTCGTTGCGGCGTCGGCCCCCGGGGGCACGGGGGCGTCGTCGGGCCGGCCCCCGGCACGGCTGGTGGGTTCGGCGTCGATGCTCATCGGGTCCCCTCGTCGGTCGTGTCGTCCGTGTGGTGGGCGCCCGCCGCGGCCCGGGTGTCGTGCAGTCCGGCGTCGAGCCGCAGCAGGCCGCTGGCCAGCGCGCTGCGCTCCTCGTCCGTCCAGTCGGCGATGGCCCGGGCCAGGACGCGGCGCCGGGACTCGGACACCGCCTCGAGGACCGATGTGCCCCGCTCGGTCAGGCGCAGCAGCGCCGCCCGGCCGTCCGCCGGATCGGGCGTGCGGGCGATCAGGCCGGCAGCCACCAGGTCGCGTATCTGCCGGCTGATGGTCGACACGTCGAGCTCCACCGTCGTGGCGATGTCCGACAGCCGGGCCGGCCCCACCTCGGCCACCCGCACCAGGACCCAGTAGCCCGTCCGGGTCACGGTGGTGCCGTCGGGCAGGGCGTCCTGGGGGACCTCGAGCCGGAGAATGGCCCTCCCCACCTGGGTGAGCGACCGCTCGAGGTCCGCGGAGACGCGGGCCGGCGCCGAGCTGTCGGTCCGTGGAGCGGTGGCGGTGGTCGGTGTGGTCATCGGCGCACGGGGTGGGTCGTCGGTCAGGGGAACAGCGGCTCGGGCACCCGGACGGTCGGGGGCGGCTCGCCGCTCCCCGCCATCTAGGTGCTTGCTACAAGCAAGTATATCATCCGACGACCTGGTCGCTAGCGCCCAACTCGCAATCTGGGAGTGCATGACGGTTCCCGGACCGCCCGGCCCACCGCCAGCACGCCCACGACGTGCGCCCCGGCCAGGCGGAGGGTGGCGGCCGCCGACTGCGACCGGGCCCCGGTGGTGACGCTGTCGTCGAACACCAGCACGGGGAGCCCGCCGAGGAACGCCCGGTCGACCCCGGGCAGCGGGGCGAAGCCGTCCCGGCAGGCGACCAGGTGGTCCGGTGCGCCCCTCCCCCGCCCCAGCAGATCGAGGTGGCGGGCCGCCAGGGTCGGCACCTCGTCGAGCAACCGCCCGGCCGGCGGTGGCCCCGGCCGGCGGGTGGACGGCACCGGGGTCACCACCGCCCACGGACCGAGGCGGTCGAGCACCGCCCCGCCGGCGCCGCCCAGCCAGTCGGCCAGCTCACGGGTCACCGCGCGCCGGTGGAGGTCACGCGCCGCCGCGGTCGGGGCGTCCTTGTAGCCGCGCAGCCGGGCGTGACCCGCGTCGCCCACCCGGTACTCGGCGACCACCACGGTAGGCACCAGGGGAAGGGCCAGCTGACGGGCGGCCAGGCGGCAGCAGAAGCAGACCGGCGGTCCGGGACGGACCGACCGGCCGCAGATGCGGCACGGCGTCGCCGGGCCGGGCCGGGGCCCCGGGGCCCCGGGTGGGGACGATGGTGGGGAAGGTTCGAGGCGCACGTCGCTCCCGGTCGTCCGGCGTCCGCCGGGGGTACCTGGGCGGCGGACTGCCGCGAGCGCCGCCGTCCCCAGGTGGTCCTGGCGGCCGGGAGTCAGGCGGTCGTCGGGGGCCCGTCGTCGGGCCGGTGCAGCAGGAAGGTGCCGGTCGACCGGCTCACCAGCTGGCCCTCGGCGTCGGTGACGGAGGCCTCGGCGTAGGCCACCTGTCGGGCCATCCGGACCACCTGGCCACGGAGGGCGTACGTGCCGCCTTCCTGGGCGGGCCGCATCGTCTCGATCTTCATCTCGAGCGTGGCCCGGGTGCGGGACCGTCCGGGCAGGGCCGCGTTGATGGCGAAGTTCATGGCGGCGTCGAGCAGGAGGCCGTGGACCCCGGCCTGCACGATCCCGTGCGGGTTGCAGGCCGGCCGGGCCGGCGTGAACGTACCCGACACCCAGCCCAGGTCCTCGCCATCGACCCCGTAGTCGTCGAACCCCGCGCCCACGGTGCCGATCAGCTCCATCCCGCCGTCACCCAGCCAGCGGTCCA
>PMFY01000468.1 GCA_003157945.1 Acidimicrobiaceae bacterium
TGACCAGAAGATATCGCCGTACCTTCGCGCGGCGTTGATCGATTCGCTGTTCGATACTCCCGCTCCGCTGCTGACGGGTATTGTCTTCGGAGTCATTGCGGCAACCTTGACCGCGCTGAAGACGGGAGAAACGCTGATCTGGGCGTGTGTCGCGCTTCTCATCGTCGCCGGCGCCGTCCGTGTATTCGACCAGAAGCGGTACCAGGCGCGCAGATCGACCCTGACGGCCGCCCGCCGGTGGCCGAAGTGCGGGTGGCCGGCCGGTCCGCGCCGCTCGACGTCGTGGTGGAGGAGGGCAGCGTCGTGGTGTCGGGCGAGGTCCACCTCGACGAGGTGGCGCGCTGGTGGCCCCACACCCACGGTGACCAGCCGCTCTACCCGGTGTCCGTCGTCGTCGGCGGGGTGGTCCTCGACCTCGGTGAGGTCGGGTTCCGGACGATCGAGTCGGACCGAACCGACGGTGGCTTCCGGCTGTCGGTCAACGGTGTGCCGGTCTTCTGCCGGGGTGCCTGCTGGTACCCGATCGACCCGGTCGGGTACCGACCCTCCGACGACGAGGTCCTGTCCTCCGTGGACCTGGCCCGTACGGCGGGCATGAATCTGCTCCGGATCCCCGGCGGCACCGTCTACGAGGAGGAGCGGTTCTTCCTGGCCTGCGACCGTGCCGGCATCCTCGTCTGGCAGGACATGATGCTCGGGCCGGTGGACCCACCCGACGACCAGGAGTTCCTCGATGCGATGGTCGACGAGGCGGTCTCCGTCCTCGACCGTGCCGCCCACCACCCGTCGTTGGCCGTGGTCTGCGGGGGCCAGGAGGTCGAGGAGCAGCCGGCCATGTTCGGCCTGCCGCGCGAGCGGTGGCGGTCACCGATCATCCACGACGTGCTCCCCGCACTGCTGGCCAACCGCTACCCCGGACTGCCCTATGTGTCCTCGTCCCCGGCCGGGGGCGACCTCCCCTTCCAGGTCGACGCCGGCGTGTCCCACTACTTCGGCGTCGGCGTCTACCTCTGCCCCCTGTCGGACCTGCGCCGAGCCGAGCCGCGCTTCGTCTCCGAGGGCCTGGCCTTCTCGATCCCGCCCGAGCCGACGACGATCGAGGAGCAGTTCGGGGGCGACCTCTCCACCAACCTCGAGTCGGAGTGGAAGCGGGCCGTCCACCGTGACGCCGGCTCCTGGTTCGACCTCGAGGGTGTCCGGGACCACTACGCGGGGACGCTGTTCGAGGTGGACCTGTCCGCCATGTGGCGCAACGACCATGAGCGGGCCCTCGACCTGGGCCGTGCCGCGGTGGCCGAGGTGTGCGCCGCCGCCGTCGCCGAGTGGCGCCGACCCGGGTCGTCGTGCGCCGGGATGGTCTTCGCCGCCCTGCGGGACCTCCGCACCGGTCCCGGCTGGGGCCTCATCGACCGGTCGGGGCGGCCCAAGGCCCCGTGGTACGCGGTGCGCCGCTGCCTCACCCCGATCGCCGTGCTGATCACCGACGAGGGGGTCAACGGACTCGACGTCCACCTGGTGAACGATACGGCCGACGACATCGACGGGACCCTGGTGCTCAGCCTCCACACCGCCTCCCTGCAGGTGGAACAGGTCACCCATGCCGTGGTCGTGCCGGCCCGGGGCGGGGTGGCCGTGCGGGCCGACTCCCTCTTCGACGGGTTCCGCGACCTGTCCTACGCCTACTGCTTCGGCCCCCGGACCTACGAGCTGGTCACGGCCGACCTCGTGGACGGCACGGGCACCGTGGTGGCCGGCACCGGACACCTGCCCGGGGGGCCCGCCCGGGACCGCGATCGCGACGTGGGACTTCAGGTGGAGCTGGCTGCGGCCGATGGGGGAGTGTGGCATCTCTCGGTCTCCTCGCGCCGCTTCGCGCAGTACGTCTCGGTGGACGTGCCGGGCTTCGTGCCCGACGACTCGTGGTTCCACCTCGCACCCGGGGCGTCCCGACTGGTGCGGCTGCTACCGGAGGCCGGCACCACGTCCCCGCCCCGGGGGAGGGTGCGGGCGCTGAATTCCGTGGCACCCGCCTCGTTCGCCCCGTGACGCAACGCCCGTTGCGCCAACGGAATTGCCAGTTGTGCAGGGACTTGCCCGCATCTAGCATTGACCAAGGGTTGCAACGGCGCGACGGACGGGGGTGCACGGGTCGTCGCATCAATGACCTTCGAGTGACTCACTACCGGTGCAGGAAAGGGCAGGCCGGCTGGCATGGCGATACGTGAGGAGGAGGTAGAGCAGCTCGTCGGGCGTCGGCCCGACGCGATCGTCGTTCCGGCGGGCAACGGCATGGCCATCGACCTCGGCGACCACGCGGGCGCGGTCGCCCGGGTGCGGCGCCACGTCCTCCGCCGGCTCGTCATCGCCGACACCGTGGGCCTGGCCACCGCCGCCGTCATCAGCCCGCTGGTCGTCAGCGCCCTGTCGAACAATCCGGACACCGCCACCGACCGGCTCGGCCCGATCATGATCCTCAACCTGGCGATGATCCCCCTGTTCATCGGGGTGTTCGCCGTCTACAGCCTCTACAGGGGCTCGACCCGCCGGATCTCGCTGAGCGTCTTCAGCGACCTCCGCAACATCGTCCACGCCCTGCTGGTGAGCGGATTCCTGTACGCCGTCGTGGGCTACGTGGCCCACCAGATGTACCACTTCCAGGACGGGAGCGTGGGCAAGATCCTGGCCATGTGCGTGGTGGCCGTCGTCGCCGTCCCGCTGGCCCGGGTGGTCTCGTTCGGGCTCATGGGCCGGGCCCCGGAGGGCTCGGTTCCGGTCATCGTCGTCGGTACCGGCAAGCTGGCCCAGACGGTGGCCAGCCACCTCCGTGCGCACTCGAGCGTCAACTTCGTCGGCTTCGTCGACGACAGCCCGCTGGGCCGGAGCGACGTGCTCGGCGAGCTCGAGGACCTGCCCGACCTCTGCCGTCGCTACGACGTGGCCCGGGTCGTCGTCTGCTTCTCGCGGACCCACCCCGAGCGGACCACCGAGATGCTGAAGGCCCTGTCGGGCAAGGTCGGGGTCTCCATCGTGCCCCGCTACTACGAGCTGATCACCAGCCGGTCCCACGTCGAGGACCTGTCCGGACTGCCGATGATCGACATCGCCCCGGCATCCCTGTCGGTCGGCTCCCGGTTCCTCAAGCGCACCTTCGACGTCCTGGTCTCGTCGGTGGCGCTGGTGCTCCTGTCGCCGTTCCTCCTGGCCGTGGCCGTCATCATCAAGTGCACGAGCCCGGGGCCCGTCTTCTTCCGTCAGGAGCGCACGGGGCGGAACGAGCGTCCCTTCTCGGTGCTCAAGTTCCGCACCATGTACGAGGACGCCGAGCAGCGCAAGGCCGAGATCCTCCACCTCAACGAGGTGGACGGTCCGCTGTTCAAGGTGAGCGACGACCCACGGGTGACCCGCGTCGGCCGGTTCCTACGGCGGACCAGCCTCGACGAGCTGCCGCAGCTCATCAACGTCTGGAAGGGTGACATGTCGCTGGTCGGTCCCCGACCCTTCGTGGTCGAGGAGGCCGCCGGTATCGAGGGCTGGGCCCGCAAGC
>PMFY01000461.1 GCA_003157945.1 Acidimicrobiaceae bacterium
CGGTGTGCATCGCCGGGCAGACCACCACCGGTGCGGCCGTGGCCACCAGCGTGGTCGTGAGGAGATCGTCCGCCAGTCCGGCCGCATAGCGCGCCAGCAGGTCGGCGGTGGCCGGCGCCACCACCACCAGGTCGGCACGCTGGCCGAGCCGGGTGTGCGGGATCGGTGAGGCCTCGTCCCAGACGCTCGTCTGGGTGGGCTCGGACGCCAGGGCGTCGAAGGTGGCTCGGCCCACGAAGTGGGTGGCCCGCTCGGTGAGCACCGGGGCCACGTGGACACCGGCGTCGACCAGGCGGCGGCAGACCTCGACCGCCTTGTAGGCGGCGATGCCGGCCGACACGCCGAGTACCACGAAGGGGCGGCCGTCGGTGGGGCCCGGATCGTGTGTGGTCGCCTCGGCCACGGCTGTCCCCCTGTCGGACCCGTCCCGGCACGGCGGCCGGGACGTCGTGTCAGTCGGTGGTCTCGTCCTTGTCGGCGGCGATGGCCTCGGCGACGGCTTCCTCGACGGCCAGCTCGACCGCACCCTCGATGAGGGCCAGTGCGGCCGCCTCGGCGGCCTCGGCGGCGGCGATCTCCTCCGGATCGGGGCGGGAGTACGTCGCCTTGCCCTCGGCGACCTCCTCGAAGGCGATCGACAGGGGCTTGCCCGAGGCGGAGGCGACCTGGGGGGGCACGACCACGCCGATGCCCTCGCCCAGGGAGTTGTAGTAGCTGTTGACCTGCCGGGCCCGACGGGAGGCCAGAGCCACCAGCGTGAACTTGGAGTCGACCTTGTCGAGGAGGTCCTCGATCGGCGGGTCCATCAGGGTGGTGGGATTCTGGGCCATAGCGATCCTTACGACACGTAGGGGGCGGGTACCGCCGGGCCTAGGAGGCGCCCGAGCGACGAAGTTCCAGTATAGAGGCCACATCGGCGGTGGCCCGCGCGATGGTGTCGTTGACGACCACGTGGTGGGCGATCCGGCGCCCCTCGCGCTCCTCGGCCGCCCCCTCGGCCAGGCGTAGGGCCACGTGCGCCTCGTCGTCGCCCCGGCCCCGTAGGCGGTCCGCCTGGACGTCCGACGACGGCGGCAGGAGGAGGATCAGGGTGGCGTCGGGGCGGAGGTCGGCGACCTGGCGGGCACCCTGCAGGTCGATCTCGAGCAGGACGTCGCGGTCGTCGTCGAGGTCGGGCACCGGCGTGCCGTAGAGGTTGCCGATGAACTCGGCCCACTCGAAGAAGCCGCCGGCCGCGGCGTGGGCCTCGAACGTCGGTCGGTCGACGAAGACGTAGGCGTCCGCCGGCTCGCCGGCCCGGCGCGCCCTCGTCGTCCACGAGCGGCTCAGCCACAGGCGAGGATCCGCCTCGACCAGTCGGGCGGCAATGGTCCCCTTGCCGGCCCCGCCGGGGCCGAACAGGACGAAGATGCGGGACCGGTCGGCGGGCCCGGGGCCCACCGGATCGGTTCCGCTCAGCGGGCGGTCTCCCGGAGGAGCGCCTCGCGCTGGTTGGAGCCGAGGCCCTGGAGGCGACGGCTCTCGGAGATCCCGACGGTCTCCATGAGCCGCCGGGCCTTGACCTTGCCGAGGCCCGGCAGCGACTCGAGCACCGAGAGGACCTTCATCTTGCCGACGGTCTCGTTGCCGTCGGCCATGGTGAGGAGCTCCCCGAGGTCGATCGAGCCGAGCTTCAGCTTCTCCTTCACCTCGGCCCGCTCGCGGCGGACCTTGGCGGCCTTGGCCAGTGCGGCCTGGCGCTGTTCGGGCGTGAGTGCAGGCGGTTGCGGCATGGCGGGAACGATAGCGCCTCGACGGCACGCGTTCATCCGAAGTGCGTCCGGGGGGCCGACGGCCGCCACGACGCCACGGTCGTGGTCGATACTGGTGGCGTGCCGGTGATGGACCTGAACGCGGACCTGGCCGAGGGCGACGGGCTCACAGCTGCCGATCTGGCGCTCCTCGACCACGTGACGAGCGCCAGCCTGGCCTGCGGGTTCCACGCCGGTTCTCGCCCCGTGATGCGGTCGGCCGCCGAGGCCTGCGTGGCCCGCGGCGTGGCCATCGGCGCCCACGTCTCCTACCGGGATCGCCCGGGGTTCGGCCGGCGTCCCCTCGTCGTGGCCCCGGACGAACTGGCCGCCGATCTGGTGGAGCAGTGGGAGACCCTCGTCGCCGAGGTGGCCGCCGTCGGGGGGACCGTCTCCTACGTCAAGCCGCACGGCGCCCTCTACAGCAGCATGGCCGTCGACCCGGAGGTGGCCGGCACCGTCGTGCGCGCCCTGGCCCCCCGGTGCCGGGTGTTGGTGGGACTCCCGGACGGGGCCCATACCGGCCCGGCCGGGGCGGCCGGCGTCACGGTCGTGCCCGAGGGCTTCTGCGACCGTGGCTACGACGCGCACGGACTGCTGGTGCCGCGCCATGCGGCCGGAGCGCTCGTCGACGACCCGGACGACGTCGGACGGCGGGCCCGGTCGTTGGCCGTGGACGGTGGCCTCGGCGCCGTCGACGGCACGTGGGTGGCGCTCGACGTGCGGACGCTCTGCATCCACGGTGACCATCCGGGCGCCGCGCACCGGGCCCGCACGGTCCGCCGGACGCTCGAGGCGGCCGGCGTCGAACTGGCGGCCTTCGCCCCTCCGGCCGGCGGGACGGGGTGACGGGGTGACGCCCGACCGGCCGGTGGGGCGTGTGACCCCCTTCGGTGACCGCGCCTTCCTGGTGGAGACGGCGGACGTGGCGGCCGCCCACGCCCTGGCCGCACACCTCGAGGAGCTCGTGGCCGACGGCGCCGCGCCGGGCTCGATCGACGAGGTGGTCGTCGGGTTCGCCAGCGTCCTCGTCGTGCTCGACCCGGACCCCGCCCGGGCCGTCGCCGCCGCCGTCGCCGAGTGGCTGGCCGGGGTGACGGCCGCAGCACCCGCCCGCATCTCCCCGCACGCCGCGTCCCGCGAGCACGTCCTCCCGGTGGTGTTCGACGGCGACGACCTCGCTGCCGTGGCCGCGGCGGTGGGTGCGTCGACCGAGCACGTGGTCGCACTCCTGGTCGGCGCCGAGCTCGAGGTGGCCTTCGTCGGATTCGCTCCCGGGTTCCCCTACCTGACCGGACTACCGCCCGAGCTGGCCGCGCTCCCCCGCCGGGCGACGCCCCGGACGTCGGTGCCGGCGGGGTCGGTGGCGGTGGCCGCCGGGTTCGCCGCCATCTATCCGCGCGCCACGCCGGGTGGCTGGCACCTGCTCGGCCGGACGACCGAGACCCTCTTCGACCCCGAGGTGCCCCCGCACTCCCGGGTGGCGCCCGGCGACCGCGTCCGGTTCGTGGTCGCCGACCGCGGCGGGGGCGACGGGGACGAGCCGGCCCGCCCGTCCCGAGGTCGACCGCTGCTCCGGGCCGACGGGCCATGCCTCGAGGTGCTCGAACCCGGTCTGGCCACCACCGTCCAGGACGGCGGCCGTCGCGGCACGGCCCGCCTCGGGGTGCCGGTCGGCGGGACCGCGGACCGGCGGTCGGCCGCACTCGTCAACCTGCTCCTGGGGAACGGCCGCGACGCCGCCGTCCTCGAGTGCACGGCGGTCGGGCCGGCGCTGCGCATGGCCGGCGACGGGCACCTGGCCGTGGTCGGGACGGGGCGGGTCGAGGTCTCGGTCGACGGTCACCCCGCCCCCGACGGTGCCGTCCTGCCGGTGGCCGACGGCCAGGTGGTGCGGATCGGCCGGGTGGACGGTGGGCTGCGGGCCTACCTCGGCGTGGCCGGGGGGTTCGCCACGCCGTGCCTCCTCGGGTCCCGCTCCACCGACGTGCTGACGGGCCTGGGTGGCGGACCGCTGCGCACCGGCGATCGACTGGCCCGGGGCACCGCGGGTCGGATGCGGGGTCACCTCGACCGGCGGACGCGGCCCCGGGGTCCCACGCGGCTGCGGATCGTGGCCGGCCCCGACGGCGACGTCGACGGCCTGGTGGGCACCGACTGGGAGGTGGGGGCCGACGTGGACCGGATCGGGGTCCGGCTGGTGCCCGGGCACGGGGTCGGGACGGACGGCGGACCGGCGCGCCCGTCCACCCCGATGGTGACCGGCGCCGTCCAGGTGCCCCCCGACGGCCGTCCGATCATCCTCCTTCCCGACCATGCCACGGTCGGGGGCTACCCGGTCGTGGCCTGCGTGGCGTCGGTCGACCTCCCCCAGCTCGGACAGCTCGTCCCGGGCGACCGCGTCTCCTTCGCCGCCGTCGACGTCGGGACGGCGGTCGAGCTCGCCCGACAGGACGACGTCGACACCGCCGGACGGGTGTCCGGATGGTTCCCCACCCGGGCGGGCACGTAGTCTCCGGCAGCTCTCCCCGGCCGTCGCCGCCCGTCGGCACGGGGGCCGTCGACCGGCCGCCGACCGACACGCACCGGGTGGCGTGGCACGATGGGGACACGCAGCCGGGCGCCAGGGCACCCCGGACGACCGCGACGATGGAGGAGCAACGCGTGAGCGACACCGGTGACCAGCAGGACGACGAGATCTTCCAGCCCCGTGACGACGGCCAGCTGCACTTCGAGAAGGGCACCGAGGCGTGGGCCTTCCCGGTCACCGCCCCCGAGAACGCCACGCCGCTCGAGGAGGACGAGCCGGAGGGCACGGTCCCACCGAGCCCGCTGTGGGCCATGAAGGAGCGGGCCCACGGCGGCATCCACCTCTTCGGGCACCCGGCCCGCATCCGGGCGTGCGCCGGCACGGGCGACGCCGCCGTCTACGCCATCGACGACGGGCCGCACCACTG
>PMFY01000280.1 GCA_003157945.1 Acidimicrobiaceae bacterium
TCGTGGCCAACGTGATGTTCTCGCTCCGCGCCGTGTCGATCTCGACGCACGTGCGGGCCACGGGACCGCACCTGCTGTCCGAGGCCATCGCCACCCTGGGCCTCCTGCTGGTCATCTTCGCCCTGGCCCGGAGCGGCAAGGGCAACTACACGCCGGCGGCGGTCGGTGCCTACATCGCCGCGGCCTACTTCTTCACCTCGTCGACGAGCTTCGCCAACCCGGCGATCACCGTCGGCCGTACGCTCTCGGACACGTTCGCCGGCATCGCGCCGAGCTCCGTCCTGCCCTTCATCGGCGCCCAGATCGTCGGTGCGGCGCTCGCCGTCGTCGTGGTCAAGGTCCTCTACCCGGGCCTGACACCGGCGGAGTCGGCCGACATCATCGTCCCCCACCTGCGCGGCGTCGACGACCCGGAGACCGGCCCCGCCGCCCGACCGGAAGGAACACCACCATGACCGCCGCCGTCCCCGAGGTGCTCTTCCTCTGCGTCCACAACGCCGGCCGGTCCCAGATGGCCGCGGCCCTGCTCGAACGGGCCGCAGGTGGGCGGGTGGTGGTCCATTCGGCGGGTTCGGCCCCGGGGGAGACGCTCAACCCCGCCGTGGTGGCGGTACTGGCCGAACGCGGCCTCGACATCACCGGCGCGGTGCCCAAGCGTCTCGACGACTCCATCGCCCGCGGATCGGACGTCGTCGTGACCATGGGTTGTGGCGACGCCTGCCCCGTCCATCCCGGCAAGCGCTACCTGGACTGGGAGCTCGCCGATCCGGCGGGTCGCAGCATCGAGGAGGTGCGTGTGATCGCCGACGAGATCGAGCGGCGGGTGGACGCGCTGCTGGACGACCTCGTCGGGAGCGGGTGACCGGAGGGACGCCCCCCGGGGTGCCGTTCCTCGGGCCGGTAGGATCGCCCGCACCCGCAGCAACCGACGAGAGGACCATGCGCCATGGCAACCGAGCCGGCGGACGACGTCTATGGCCCCGACATCTACACCGAGCCCGACGGCGATCCCGACACGCTCGCCAACCTCGGACCCCTCGCCCCGATGGCCGGCATCTGGGAGAGCGCCGACGGGGCCGACGAGCACCCGGTCGCCGAGGGCACCGAGCGCAACACCTTCGTGGAGCGCTACGAGCTCCAGCCCATCGACCGGCAGACCAACGGGCCCCAGCTCCTCTACGGCCTCCGCTACCACACCCACATCGTCAAGCCCGGCGAGGTCGAGACCTTCCACGACCAGGTCGGCTACTGGCTCTGGGAGCCGGCGACGGGCACCGTCACCCTGACCCTCGGCATTCCCCGGGGCCAGGTGCTCCTGGCCGGGGGCACGGCCGCAGTCGATGCCACCGAGTTCGAGGTCCGGGCCGCCGTGGGCTCCGAGGTGTACGGCATCCTGTCCAACCCGTTCCTCGANNGACCGGGACGAGCCCTTCTCCCACATCGACCGCAACACCCTCCGGCGGGTGGCCCCGCCGGAGCCCAATCCGCTGGCCGCGGCCGCGGTGCCCACCGGTAGCCTCGGCATCGGCTCCCTACGAAGCGAAGGCAGGACACTCCCATGAACCACTTGCTGCGCGACCTCGCGCCCGTCACCGACGCCGCCTGGGCCCAGATCGACGAGGAGGCCACCCGGTCGGTCACCCACGTGCTGGCCGCCCGGCGGCTGATCGACTTCACCGGCCCCCTCGGCTGGGACTACTCGGCGGTGGACCTCGGACGGGTGGAGCCCCTCCCCGACGGGGCGCCGGCGGGCGTCGAGGCGGCGGTCCGACGGGTCCGCCCGCTGGTCGAGCTGCGCTCGCCCTTCACCCTCGATCGCATCGAGCTGGCCGCAGCCGAACGTGGTGCCACCGACCTCGACCTCGACGCCGTGATCGGCGCCGCCCGGGCCGCCGGACTGGCCGAGGACCGCCTCGTGTTCCACGGCTACGCCGACGGTGGCGTCGCCGGCGTCGTCCCGTCGTCGCCCCACGCCCCGGTGCCCATCTCCGACGACTACAGCCACTACCCCGAGCACGTGGCGTCGGCCGTCGCCGTGCTGCGGGCCGCCGACATCGCCGGCCCCTACGCCATCGCCCTCGGGTCGCGCTGCTTCACCGGGGTCACCGAGACGACGGAGCACGGTGGTTACCCCGTGCTCGAGCACCTGCGGCAGATTCTGGGCGGCCCGGTGGTGTGGGCACCCGCCGTCGACGGGGCCGTCGTCCTGAGCCAGCGGGGCGGGGACTTCGAGCTGACCGTCGGCCAGGACTTCTCCATCGGCTACCGCACCAGCGACGCCAGCTCTGTGTCCCTCTACCTCGAGGAGAGCCTGGCCTTCCGCGTCAACACGCCCGAGGCCGCCGTGCACCTGGCCTACCTGTAGTCCCCGACCCGCTTGTGGTCCCCGACCCGGCCGAGGAGGTCGCCACCGTGCAGGACGTGCTCGTCGTCACCGGCTGCGGGGGTATGGGGACCGCCGTGGCCCGGCGCCTGGGCGCCGGACGCGCCGTACTGCTGGCCGACGTAGACGAGGTCGCCCTCGCCGCATCGGCGGAGGCCCTGCGGGCCGAAGGGCTGGAGGTCTCGACCCGCACGGTCGACGTCGGTCGGGCGGAGTCCGTGGAGGGACTCGCCGAGGCCGCCACGGCGCTCGGACGGGTCGGCGCCGTCGTGCACACCGCCGGACTGTCGCCCGTGCAGGCCCCGCCCGCCGCCATCGTCCACGTCGACCTGGTCGGCACGGCGCGGATGCTGGACATCTTCGGCCGGGTGATCGCCTCCGGTGGTGCCGGAGTGTTCGTGGCCTCGATGGCGGGCTCCATGGCCTCGCTCGACGCCGACCTCGAGCGGCGCCTGGCGACCGTGCCGACCGCCGACCTGGCCGGACTGCCCGAACTGTCCGAGGAGGTACTCGGGGACGCGGCGACGGCCTACGTCACCGCCAAGCGCGCCAACCAGCTGCGGGTCCGGGCCGCCGCCGGCCCCTGGGGTACCCGGGGGGCCCGGGTCAACAGCCTGTCGCCGGGGGTCATCGCCACGCCCATGGGCGAGGCGGAGCTCGCCGGCCCGACCGGTGACGTCATGCGCCGGATGATCGCCGCCAGCCCGACGGGCCGCATCGGCACCCCGCACGACATCGCCGCCGCCGTGGCCTTCCTGGTCGGCCCCGACGCCGGCTTCGTCACCGGCACCGACCTGCTGGTCGACGGCGGCGTGGTCGCGGCGATGTCGGCCTGAGGCGTCAGGCTGCGAGCGCGGTCCCGGGTCGTCCACGCCGGCGCCCTCTCGGGTCACCACGGGGTCCGGCCGTCGGCCGGCCCATGTTCGAACGCCACCGTCTCCTGGCCACCCGGGGCCCCCGGGTCGGGCCGGTAGGATCGGTGCCGCAGGCCCCGACCACGGGGGTGCGCGAGGGAGCGTCGACACGGTGGCAGCCACGAGCGACAACGGACCACGCGAGGCCGCGCGGGGCGACATCGTGCCGGACCTCACCCCGGGGCCGCTCGAGGACTACGAGGCCGACGAGGCGTTCGACGATGCCTCCGAGGAGCGTGCGTCCGCCGTCCGCCAGGTGCTCGACGAGGCGAAGCCGCACGACGGGCTGACGGTCGCCGAGTGGCTGAACGCCGTCCTCGAGGGCACCTCCCCCGACGAGCTCTCCCGGCTCCGCAGCACCATCCTCGAACAGGACGAGCCGGTCTACGGCACCGTGCCGCTCAACTCCGACGACGAGCTGGTCGAGCTGTGGCAGAGCGGCATCTACCCCTACAAGAACCTCATGGCCCGCAAGGCCTACGAGCACGAGAAGTACCGCCTCCAGGTGGAGCTGCTCAAGCTGCAGGCCTGGGTGAAGGAG
>PMFY01000063.1 GCA_003157945.1 Acidimicrobiaceae bacterium
GGCCTCGACGACATCGGCCTCACCCTGCGCCACGAGGCCGAGATCGGATCGTTCGAGTCGGCCCGTCCGGCCTGGCTGCCCACCACCCGCTGAACGGGGCGCGCCCGCCGGCCGTCGTCCTCCCGACCACGGGTCGTGCGGGACAGGACTGCCGGTGCCACCGGTCCTGCGGGGGCGCTGCCGGAACCCGGCGCGCCCGCTCCGCAGGACGGAGAGCCCGCCGGGTCCCCGGCGCCGACCACCACGAGGGGCAGGGGGGCAGCCAACGTCGGGGAACCCGGAGGATCATGAGATACGGGACACTCCCCTGCGCCCGCACCTTCGAACTGGTGTCGCCGCCGGCGACCTGATGTGTCAGGCGGAGTGTCATTCCGCCGTGGTTGATGACCATACACGACCACGAATCGCAACACAGGGACGCTCCCCCTCGCCGGGCCCCGATCCGGTCGTCATGCCGTCGTCAGGTTGCCTCCGCAGACTCCCGGCATGACGCTGTGGACGCCGCCCGCCCGCCGTCGGGCCCCGTCCGGGCCCCCCGCGGACGGGCCCCCCGACTCCGCCCGGACGCCGCTCGGGGGACCCGAGGGGAACGCCCGCCTGACCGGGGCCACCGCCGCCGTGCTGCTGGTGCTGCTGGCCGCCGAGGGACTGACCGTCCTGCGGGTGGGGCCGCTGCTCACGCCCCACGTCGTGGTCGGCATGGTCCTGGTGCCCTTCGTGGTCGTCAAGATCGGCTCGACGGGGTGGAGGATGGCCCGGTACTACCTCGGCGACCCCGCCTACCGGCGACGGGGCGCACCGCCGATCGTGCTGCGTCTGCTCGGGCCGGTCGTCGTGCTGCTCACCGTCCTGCTGTTCGGGTCGGGCATCGCCCTGCTGCTGGTCCCCCACTCGCTGCGGCCGGGGACGATGTTCGTCCACAAGGCCAGCTTCGTCCTCTGGTTCGGCGCCATGACGATCCACGTGCTCGGTCACGCACTCGAGACGAGCCGCCTGGCCCCGGCCGACCTGATGGCCCGCACGCGGTCCCAGGTACGCGGCGCCGGTGCCCGGATGTGGGTCCAGGCCGCGTGTCTGGTGACCGGCATCCTCCTCGCCGTCGCCATGGCGCCGACCGTCGGCCCCTGGCTCAGCGGCGGTGGCGTCGGGGGTTGAGCCGCACCGTGCGCCACAATGACGGGCGATGAGGGTACTGGTGGCCGAGGACGACCCGGGACTGCGGTCGGTGCTCGAGCGCGGCCTGCGCGAGCACGGCTACGTCGTCGACGCCGTGGCGGACGGCACGGCCGCACTCTCCTACCTCCGGTCGTACACCTACGAGGTGGCGGTCCTCGACTGGCGCATGCCCGACACCACGGGCATCGACGTGGTCCGGGCCATGCGGGCCCGCGGCGACCGGACCCCGGTGCTGATGCTGACCGCCCGGGACGCCACGGAGGACCGGGTCGAGGGACTCAACGTGGGGGCCGACGACTACCTGGTCAAGCCCTTCGCCCTCGAAGAGCTGCTGGCCCGCCTGCGCGCCCTGATGCGGCGCAGCGCCCCGAGCGCCGAGAACGAGCCACTGCGCTTCGCCGACCTCACGCTCGACCCGGGGACCCGTGAGGTCCTCCGGGGCAACAGGCCGATCGAGCTGACCCGTACAGAGTTCCTGCTGCTGGAGCTGTTCCTGCGCAACCCCAAGCAAGTGTTGCCCCGGGAAGTGATCTTCGACCGGGTCTGGGGCTACGACTTCGGCCTCAACTCCAACAGCCTCGAGGTCTACATAGGGTACCTACGGCGCAAGACCGAGGCCGAAGGGGAGGCGAGGCTGATCCACACTGTGCGAGGCGTCGGCTACGTGATGCGGCTGCCGGCGGAGGTAAGGGGATGAACAGGGCGGGCCGCCCTCACGCATGGAGCTGAACTGGGGGTCTCGGCACACCTGGCAGGACGGCGGTCCTGTCCCGCCGGCGGCGCCCCAATGGCCCGTGCTCCTGCCGGGCCAACCCGCGCCTCCGGTGCCGCCTGGAACGCGAGCCGACGACCCCGGCAGCGNNCGACTACCTGGTCAAGCCCTTCACATTCGCCGAGCTCACCGCGCGGCTGTCGGCGTTGCAGCGCCGGCCGCCGCTCGCCCTCGACCCGGTGCTGACCTGCGGTGACCTGACCTACGACCCGACCACCCGCGTGGCGTCCGGGGCCGGGGGTCCCCTCAGCCTCACGGCGATCGAGACCGCACTGCTCGAACTGCTGCTGCGCCGGTCCCCGGCGCCGGTCAACCGGCGGACCATCGCCGTGCAGGTGTGGGACGACGAGGCCGACCCGGTGGGCTCCAACACCATCGACGTCCACGTCGGCCGGCTGCGCGGGAAGTTGGCGCCGACCACCGCCCGGATCGAGACCGTGCGGGGATTCGGCTACCGCGTCGTCCCCGCATGAGACGCCGCGATGCCCGGTGGGCGCACGCCGCCCGCGTGGCCCTGGCCGCCACCGGCGTCGTGGCGGTCGTCGCCCTGCTCCTGGTGCTGGCGGTCAACGGCGTGCTGCTGCAGCGGCTCGACCACGACGTCGACGGCAGATTGACGGCCACGCTGGCCTCCACGCTGGCCACCGGCTCGCCGCCGCTGGCGTCCGGGGGTTCCGGCGACGATGTCGACGACGTCCCGGACTTCGTCTGGCGCGTGGGTGCCGACGGAGCCGTGACCGCCCTCAGCGTGGCGGCACCCCGCCTACCGGACCGCACCTGGCAGGCCGGCTCCGTGACCGTGTCGTCGGGGGGCACCAGCTTCCGCTACGCCGCCGTGCCGTCGGCGAAAGGGTGGTTGGTGGCCGGCGAGAGCGCGGCGCGGGCCCACGACGCCCGGGGCGAACTCCTGGTCGTCGAGGCCGCGCTCGGTGCGCTCCTCCTGCTCGTGACGTTCACGGGCTCCTTCATCGTCGGCCTGCGGGCGTCCGCGCCGATCGAACTGGTGCGACGGCGTCAGGCCGAGTTCACGGCCGACGCCAGCCATGAGCTGCGCACACCCCTGAGCGTCATCGAGGCCGAGGTCGACCTGGCGCTCGCCCGCCCCCGCGCCGAGCCCGAGTACCGGGACACGCTCGAGCGGGTCGCCTCGGAGAGCCACCGGCTCCGGGCCATCGTCGACGACCTGCTGTGGTTGGCCCGGGCGGACGGCCAGGAAGCCGCACCCCGCGGAGCCGGGACGGTCGACGTGGCGGACGTCGTCGCGTCGGCCGGCGACCGCTTCCGGGCGGTCGCCGATGCCGGGTCCGTCACCCTCACCACGCGGGGCGGCCCGCACGGGTCGGCCCGGATCCGCGCCGACGAGGAGGACATCGACCGGTTGGTGACGGTCCTCGTCGACAACGCCTGCCGGTACGCCGGCGGCGAGGGCACCGTCGAGGTGGCCACGAGCACCTCGGGGGGCCGGGTCACGCTGACGGTGGACGATTCCGGGCCCGGCATCCCGGACGAGCACCGTGACCTGGTGTTCGACCGTTTCCACCGGGTGGACCGGGGGCCCGGCGGCACGGGGCTCGGGCTGGCCATCGCCGACGCCGTGGTCCGGACCACCGACGGTGCCTGGTCGGTGTCCACCTCGCCCCTCGGGGGCGCCCGCTTCGCCGTCACCTGGCGACAGGCGACACGCGTCGCGGAGCCGCCGTCGTCCCCTGGGTGAGCGCGGTCCCCAAGCGGGGTCGGGACACCACGGCGGCCGGTTCCGCCCCCCGCCGATTCTCAGACGATTCTTAGGTTCGGTTCATCTGGGTGTCAGGTTGCCTCCGTAGCCTGGACCCATGACCACGACCGGGCGCAGCAGTTCCAGGGGCCGCCAGGACCCGTCCCACGCCGCTCGACGCCAGCGGGACGCCGGGCTCGAACGGGGGCGTTCCCTCACCAAGGGCATCGCCGCCGTCTCGGTGGCGGCGGTGGCCGCCACCGGCGTGTACCTGAGCCAGGCCCTCCCGGGCCACTCGGCCTCGACGCCGACGTCCACAGGCGGCTCCGGCGCCGTCGGGGCCGCCACCCCGGTTGCGCCGTCCTCCGGCTCGTCGGCGGCGTCGTCGTCCGGCGGATCGTCCGCCGGTGCGGGCATCTCGACGCCGGCCGCCGCGCCCGCGCCCGCCTACCAGCAGGCCCCCGTCACCAGCGGCTCGAGTTGAGCCCGGCGGCGTCAGGACTCGACGACCGCACCCGCCTGGCGGTCCACCACTCGACCCGCTGGTCCACCCGCATCGAGGTGCTGGTGACCGACCCCGCCGTCGTGGTGGCCGCAGCGCGGATCCTCGACGACGTCCTCGACCGGGTCGAGGAGGCGGCGAGCCGCTTCCGGCCCGACTCGGAGCTCAGCCGGATCCACCAGGTGGGAGGCGGCACCGTCGCCGTGTCGGGGCTGCTGTGCGACCTCCTGGCCACCGCCCTGCGGGCGGCCGACCTCACCGACGGCCTCGTCGACCCGACCGTGGGTGCCGCCCTCGTCCGCCTCGGCTACGACCGCGACTTCAGCGAGGTGGCGGCCGGGGTGGCCGGGAGCCTGCCCACCCCGGCCCCCGTTCCCGGCTGGCGGTCGGTCGCCCTCGACGCCGACCTCCGCAGCGTGGCGGTGCCGGCCGGCACGATCCTCGACCTCGGGGCCACGGCCAAGGCGTGGGCCGCCGACCGCGCCGCGTCGACCATCTCGGAGCAACTGGGGTGCGGCGCGCTCGTCTCCCTCGGGGGTGACGTCGCCGTCCGGTCCGCGCCCGTCGGTGGGTTCGTGATCGGGGTCGCCGACGTCTGCGGTGACCCCGCCGCCCCCACGGCGGTCGCCGTCTCCTCGGGAGGACTGGCCACCTCCGGCATCGGCAACCGGCACTGGTCGCTCGGCGATACGCCGGTCCACCACGTGGTCGACCCCCGCACGGGCCTGCCGACCGCCTCGTGCTGGCGGACCGTGACCGTCGCCGCCGGCTCGTGTGTCGACGCCAACACGGCGTCGACCGCCGGCCTGGTCCTCGGCGAGGGTGCCCCGGACTGGCTGGCCGCGCGACAGCTCCCCTCCCGCCTGGTGCGCGTCGACGGGACGGTGGTGACGGTCGCCGGGTGGCCGGCCGACACCCTGTCCACCGGGGAGGGGCGGTCGTGAGTCCCACCGTCCTGACCACGGCCGCGGTGGGCGGCAAGGCCTTCTGGTACCTGACGCGGGCCAGCGGCATCGTGTCTCTCGTCCTGCTCAGCGCCACCCTGGTCCTCGGCGTGGTGGCGTCGGTGGGTTGGACCACCGAGCGCTGGCCCCGGTTCCTCTCCCAGGACGTCCACCGCAACGTCTCCCTCCTCGGACTCGTGTTCATCGGCATCCACGTCGCCACGACCGTGCTCGACGGCTACGTGCCCATCGGCGTGGCGGATGTCTTCGTGCCGTTCCTCTCCCCCTACCGACCGCTCTACGTGGGCCTCGGCGCCCTCGCCGTCGACCTCCTGCTGGCCGTCCTCATCACGAGCGGCCTGCGCCACCGCATCGGCTATCCGTCGTGGCGGTTCGTCCACTGGCTGGCCTACCTCTGCTGGCCCATCGCGCTCGTCCACGCCCTCGGGACCGGGACCGACACCCAGCTGCCCGTGATCCTGTTCGTCGAGGCGGTCTGCACGGCCGCCGTGCTCGGGGCCTTCGCCTGGCGCATGACCACGGGACGGTCGCTCCCCCCGGGTCGGCGCACCGCCGCGGCCTCCGCCGCGGTCGTCATGACCCTGGTCATCGCCGGCTTCGCGCTCCTCGGCCCCCTGCGCCCCGGCTGGTCCCACCGTTCGGGGACCTCGCCCTCCCTGCTCGCCCAGCTGGCCGTGAGGAACGGCACGGCGGGCCCGGGGACCACGACGCCGACCGCCGGCTCCCCGGCGGCGACGGCACCGGCGACCGGCGCCGGTTCCGTCCCCGCGGCGCCCTTCACCAGTCAGGTGGGCGGGACGCAGAGTCAGTCGGGTCCCGATGCCCAGGGCAACATCCGGGTCACGCTGGCCATGCACCTGGCCGATGCCGCCTCGACCCCGCTGACCGTGGTGCTGGTCGGCGCCCAGGCGGGCAACGGCGTGTCGCTCTCGTCCGGCACCGTCGACTTCGGGGGTGCGTCGGGCCCGGTCGTCGGCCTCGACGGCGGAACGGTCGTGGCGACGGTGGCCACGCCGTCGCCGATCACCCTGACCATCCAACTCCAGGTCGATCAGCAGTCGGGTGCCCTGTCGGGCAGTGTCACCGGCCGCGCCGGATCGCACCGGTGACCGCGCCGACCGGTCCGGCCCGGCTGCTCGACGGCATCGGCAGCGCCGACGTCATCCGCCTCGAGGCCCACCTGGCCCGGTGGGGCGCGCTGCCCGACCTTCCGGCCCCCAGCCTCCTCGAGGCCGTCGACCAGTCCGGACTGCGGGGTCACGGCGGCGCCTGGTTCCCCGTCGGGACGAAGTGGCGGTCGGTGGCCGCCGGACGGTCGCCCGTGGTGGTGGCCAACGGTGCCGAGGGCGAGCCGGCCAGCGGCAAGGACCGGCTCCTGCTCCACCACGCCCCGCACCTGGTCCTGGACGGTGCCTCGGTGGCGGCCACGGCCGTCGGGTCGGGGCGGGTCATCGTCCACGTGAGCGAGGACTCCGTGACCGACGTGACCGCGGCCCTGGCCGAACGGGCGCGTCGGGGGTCCGACCGCTGCCAGTTCGAGGTCGTCGTGGCGCCCGACCGCTTCCTCTCCGGCCAGGAGTCGGCCGCGGTCAACACCGTCAACGGGCGCACTCCCGGGATCCCGTCGTTCGTGGCGCTGCGCCCCGTGCGGGACCAGGGCGTCGCCGGTCGTCCCACCCTCGTCCAGAACGTCGAGTCGCTGGCCCATGTCGCGCTCATCGCCCGCTACGGGCCAGGGTGGTTCCGGAGCGTCGGCACCCACGACTCCCCCGGCACGGCACTCGTCACCGTGACCGGGCTGTGGGAGTCGCCCCGGATCGTCGAGGTCCCCCTCGGGACGACGCTCGGGAGCGCACTCGGCATCACCCCGGCGCGCGCCGGGGGCATCCAGGCGGTGCTGCTCGGCGGGTACGGGGGCGGCTGGCTGCCCACGGCGACCGCACTGTCCCTGCCCTTCACCGAGGAGGCCGCCCGGGGTCTCGGCACCTCGATCGGCGCCGGCGTCGTCGTGCTGCTGCCGACGGGCGTCTGTCCGCTGGTCGAGGCCGCCCGCGTCGTCCGCTACCTGGAGGGCGAGGGGGCGGGCCAGTGCGGCCCGTGCGTCAACGGGCTCGACGTCCTGGCCACGCAATTCGAGCTGCTGGCCCACCGGCCGCACTCGCTGCGCGGAGGCACGTCCGCCTTCCCCGTGCTGTGCGGCCTGGTCGAGGGCCGCGGGGCGTGCCACCACCCGGACGGCGTGGCCCGGTTCGTGCGGAGCGCGCTCGACGTGTTCGGCGACCACGCGGCGCTCCACCTGCAGCGGGGCCCGTGTCAGACGACCCGGCCGTTCCTGCCCGTGCCCGCCACCGCCGGGGCGGTCCGGTGAGCCGCGCCCGGTTCCGCCTCGTCGTCGACCCGGTGGCCTGCGACGGGGCCGGCGTGTGCGCCGAGCTGTTGCCCGAGATCATCTCGCTCGACCCGTGGGACTACCCGATCGTGGGACCGGGCGAGGTGCCGCCCAGCCTGGTCGACCTGGCCCGGCGGGCGACGGTCAGCTGTCCCCGCCTCGCCCTCCACCTCGTACGCCTCGAGGGCTGACCGACCCGGCCCCGGGGACGGCAGAAGGGGCCCGGCCGGAGCCGGACCCCTTCCCGTCAGCACCGGGCCGGTGCTGCGTACCTCTGGTGCTGCAGGTCAGCCGTTGGTGACCAGGCAGAACCCGGTGGAGCCGCTGCCGTCGACGGCGGTGTAGGCGGGATCCGAGATGATCGCCGGGAACGTCACCGAGCCCTGGGCGAACGGCGCACCGCTCTTGTCCAGCGGGAAGAAGCCGTTGGCCGAGATGGCGGCCTCGATCTCGCTGCGGTAGGAGAGGCCCGTCTGCGGGTCGATGTCCGTCGTGGTCGACGACTTGCAGAGGAATCCGTCCTCACTCACGAAGTTGAGGGTGGCCTGGCTCGAGGGAACGGTGGCCGAGCTGTTGTTGTACAGGTTGTAGAGGCCACGGGTGACCGGGAAGGTCACGCCTGCTCCACCGCCCGAGCCCTGGATGGTCGTCTGCGTCGCCGGGACGGTGGTACCCGACCCGTTGATGATGGCCCCGAGGACGGTGCTGTCCGCCTTGGGCGTACCGGCGCAGACGGCCGTGTAGGCGTCCTTCTTCAGCTTGGCGCCGGGGCACGTGGTCGTGTACTTGCCGAACGAGAAGAAGTAGATGGCATCGGCCGCATCCGGACGGGAGGCGATCGTCGACATCTGGTTCTCGAAGAGGTTCGAGTGGGCGGCGGCGGCCGGACCGTCAGCGGTCACGTCGGCAGGCGTCCATCCGGCCTCGCAGGCCGAGCAGGTGATGCCGGCCGGCGTCGCACCCGAGTAGCCCAGCGCACCGGACCAGGTCGAGAAGGTGCCCGAACCGGTCTGTGCGTTGTACACGTCGATGGGGCTGGACGACTTGGCGCCGAGGCACTTCCAGTCCATGTTGTAGGTGACCCCACCGATGACGCAGGACTCCGTACCGAGCCAGATGGCGCTCAGGTTCGCCAGGCTGATCGCGGTG
Source organism: Acidimicrobiaceae bacterium (assembly GCA_003157945.1). The sequence continues at coordinate 8,668 of PMFY01000063.1, forward strand.
ATCTTGGCCTGGTTGGTGGCGCCGGCCGCCGTCTTGGAGAAGGTCGTCCAGGAGACGCCGTCGGTGGCGTACTCGACGTCGTTGTCCGTCGTGTTGCCCTTGTGCGACGAGGCACGGGCGTACTGGATGGCCGGGGTCGTCGTCGGGCTGTTCGCACCGGCGTCGATGAGCTGGGTGGCACCGTTGCCGGAGCCGACCGGGGGAGCCTGCACGGTGTAGTCGTCGTACGGGTTCTCGCCGGACACGTTGAAGCCCTGCTCGCCACCGACGGAGCCGGCGGTCGTCGTGGACGTGCCGCAGTTCAGGGAGAGGGGCAGCGACGTCGCGGCGGTGAGGTCACAGCCGGGCGCACCGTTGAACAGGTCGGAAAGCGAGGTCATGGTCGAGTACGAGGTCTGCGACCCCGAGCCGATCATGAGGGAGGCGTTGGGAACGGCCGCCCCAGCGGTCCCCGCGGCGGCCAGCGACAGGCTGGCGACGCCGATGGAGGCGGCGGCAAGTGCCACGGCTCCCCGTCGGCTGAACAGTGAACGGAACATGAAGTGTCTCCTCAGTGTCGTGGATGGTTGATGAGGATCCAGGACACGTGCTTCGGCGCCCCTCGGTAACCCTCATCGGCGACTGTACGGAACCGAGGTAATCCCAACGTCACGACAACGTGCGTCAAGGATGAACTCTTTGTGACACGGTCCGCGTGGGCCTCGACGGGTCCGGAGCGGGCCGCGCGCGGCCGGTGGAACGGCGGGCGCGACAACGCATCCACCGGCGCGGAACGACCGGTCACGGCCCCCGACGGACCGGCCGCCACGACGGGGCGTCGCCCCCACCTCGTCGGCCACAGGCGGCCGACGAGGTGGGTCAGAAGGTGGCCGGAAGTGCCCGGGCCACGCTCTCGCACGCGAAGAGGCCGCACATCACGACCACCGGTGCCGCGAAGAGATAGACCAGCCACGGCCGGCGGAGGCGCCAGGCCAGGAACCCGGCCCCGACCAGCACGATGATGGTGAAGAACGACCACATGGCGGCCAGTCCGCCGGCCGACGGATCGCCGCTGAGTCCCAGCTCGTAGCTGGGGACGGC
>PMFY01000446.1 GCA_003157945.1 Acidimicrobiaceae bacterium
GCGAACACGCCGCCGTCGGCGCCGACCTCCCAGTAGCCGTCACCCGTCGGATCGTCGACGACCTGCACGATCGGGGCCGCCAGGGCCAGCGTGGCCGTGGAGCCCAGGTCGGTAGCCGAGCCGTGGACCGACAGCGCACCCGACGCGGTGGCCAGCCAGTAGCCGGTGCCGTCGGCCGTCGATGCCAACGAGATGACCGGGCCGACGAGGTGGCCCACCGGCATGAAGGGGGCGAAGGGAATGGCCGACACCTCGTTGGAGGGGACCGACGACGCGCCGGGCACCCGGCCGCGGACGGTGAAGAAGTACGTGACGCCGGGCGACAGGCCGGTCGCCAGGTACGAGGTACCCACGACCGGGGCGGACCCGTTGAGCGGACGGGCCGATTCCTGGCCCGGGGCGGTACCCACGAAGACGTCGTAGCCCGTCGCCGGGCTGCCCGCCGGGGGCTTCCAGGTGACGAGCGCCGAGTCGACGAACGACGCAGCCCCGGTGGCCAGGGGGGCCGGGGGCGGGGTCGCCGGGCTGACGAGGGTGTCGACCGGGTCCGACGGCGCCAGGGGGGCGGCTGCGGCGGGGGGGGTGACGACCACACCGGCCGGCGCGGCGACCACGGGAGCCGGCGGGTGGCTGACCGTCGCCACCGTGGTCGTGGTGTCGGCGGAGACCGGGGCGGCCCGGCGGTCCCGCTTCGCCTTCCGGCCGTCACGGTGATGGCGGACGACCGTGCCCGACGGGGAGGCGGTCATGGATGTGGGAGTACCGGACGAGAACACGGGGGAGGCCGCCGGCGCGGACGACGCGACCGGCGCGGTCACGGGCGTGGGGTCGGTGCCCTCCGAGGGTCGGGTGTCGCGCTGCGACGCGGCGTTGGCCGACGGGCTCGAGGGGATCGCCGCGGGCAGTCCGACCGCCACCACGGCGGCGGCGGCCACGGTGCCGGCGAGCACGGCTTTGGAGCGGCCGTCGGGCAGCGGTGCATCACCCATCAGCCACTGGGTCCACTGCTTCATGGCCTCAAGCCAGCTGTTCATCGAGCCCCTTCGTGCCTGTGCGTTCCACCGGGTGGTGGTGCCACACCCGCCGCGGCAACCGGCGCGGCACCGGCAGAACCCCCGTGTGCCCCGGTCGGACCGCGGACCTCCGACACGTCCACACTACCCGACCGACTCCCGTTTCACGAGGGCGCGACGGGCGTTCCCGGGCCCACCGGGTCCGTGTCGCCACGCATCGTGGTCGCCCGACCACGGAGGAGAGAACAGGTGTTCCGCACCCGGCGCCCGGCCCGTCGTACGCTCGGGCCGCCGGTGCACGCGGCGCCGGGCGCACGGAGGGGGACGACGATGGCCATCAGGGTGATCCAGTGGGCGACCGGCGGTGTCGGACGGGCGGCGGTGGCCGGCATCGTCGCCCACCCCGAGCTCGAACTGGTCGGGTGCTGGGTCCACAGCGCCGACAAGGTCGGCGTCGACGTCGGCGAGCTGTGCGGCATCGGTCCGATCGGGGTGACGGCCACGGACGACGTCGAGGCGCTGCTGGCGATCGGCGCCGACTGCGTCGTGTACTCGCCGATCATGGCCGACCCGTCGGTGGTCAGCCGCATCCTGGCCTCCGGCGCCAACGTGGTGACGCCACTCAATTGGTTCTTCCCCGCGGGGCGGGACGAGTCGGCGATCGAGGCGGCGTGCGCGGCGGGCGGCACCTCGGTGCACGGCACGGGGATCCATCCGGGCGGGATCACCGAGCGGTTCCCCCTCATGGTTTCGGCTCTGTCGCAGTCGATCACCCACGTGCGCGCCGAGGAGTTCAGTGACATCCGGACCTACGACGCTCCCGGGGTGGTGGGCGACATCATGCTGTTCGGCAAGACACCCGAGGAGGCCGCGGCGTCGATGATGCCGGCCATCCTCGGCGACGGATTCGGCCAGTCGATCCGGATGGTGGGCCACGCCCTCGGGTTCGCGCTCGATCCCGAACTGCAGGTGTCCCACGAGGTGGCCGTCGCCACCGAGCCCATCGACTCCCCCATCGGGTCCATCCGACCCGGACACATCGCCGCCCAGAAGTTCCGGTGGGTGGCGACCGTCCGGGACGAGCCCGTGATCACCGTCGCCACCAACTGGTTCATGGGCCAGGACCACCTCGACCCGGCGTGGGGCTTCGGGCCCGAGGGCGAGCGCTTCGAGGTCGAGGTGACGGGCGACCCGCCGGCCCGGGTGACCTTCCGGGGCTGGCACCCCGAGTCGATCGCGGCCGGACTCGCCCGCAACCCCGGCGTGGTGGCCACGGCGACCCACTGTGTGAGCGCGGTGCCCGCGGTGGTGGCCGCCCCTCCGGGCATCCGCACCTACCTCGACCTCCCCGTCTACACGGGCCGGGCCGCCGACCACCTCCGCTGACCGCCGCGGCCGACGCGTGACCACCTCCGCCGACCGCCGCCGCTGATCTCCGACCACCTCCGCTGACCCCCGCGGACGACCGTCCCCGCGGGTCCGCCGCGCCGCAGGCCGTTCGCTAGGGTCGGTCGCCATGGAGATCGGCATCGCACTGCCCACCATGGCGACCGGCTTCACCCGCGGCACGTTCACCGAGTGGTGCCGCGGCATCGACGAGGGTCCGTACTCGAGCGTGTCGGCGGGCGAGCGGATCACGTTCCACAACCCGGAGCTGCTGGTGACCAACACGGCGGCCGCCGCACTGACCGAGCGGGTCCGGGTCATCACCAACATCGTCGTGCTGCCGCTCCACCGGCCGGCCCTCCTGGCCAAGCAGCTGGCGACCCTCGACGTGCTGGCGGAGGGACGCCTCGAGGTCGGTGTCGGGGTCGGCGGTCGCGAGCAGGACTACCGCGCCCTCGCCGTCCCCTTCGAGGGGCGCCACGCCCGCCTCGACGCCACTGTGGACGAGCTGCGGCGGTTGTGGAACGGCGGTCCCGCCTACGACGGGGGGCAGCCCGTGGGGCCGGCCACGCACACCCCCGGCGGACCACCGCTGCTGGCGGCCGCCATGGGGCCGAAGTCGATGGCGCGGGCCGCCCGGTGGGCCGAGGGTGTGACCGGGTTCTCGATCGGTGCCGACCCGGCGGAGATCGCCCGCGGCAACTCCATGGCCCTCGACGCCTGGGAGGCGGCGGGTCGCCCCGACCGTCCCCGGCTGGTGAGCGGCTCGTTCTACCTCCTCGGCGGCCCCGACGCCGATGCCGAGCTCAAGCGCTTCGCCCGCGCCTACCTCGCCGTCTTCGGCGACGCCGCGGCGGAGGCCCTGTCGGCGATCGTGGAGCTGAGCAGCCCGGCCCGCCTGCTCGACGCCCTGGCCGCCGCCGACGCCGCCGGGTGCGACGAGTTCATCCTCGTGCCCGGCACCGTCGACCCGACGTGCCTGGAGCGGACCACGGAGGCGCTGGCCGGCTGAGTGCCGCCCGGCGAGGAGACCCTCAGATCGAGAAGTCCTCGCCCCTCCAGACACCGGACTCGTCGGGACGGATCTCGGGCACCCGGACGCGGCCCCCGACCACCTGCTCCAGGGCGTCGACCTGGCGCTGCAGGGCCCCGAGGGTGACGCCCACCAGATCGGGCAGCAGGCCGTCGGCGACGTCCAGTGCGGAGGCCGCCGTGCGGGGGCGGCTGCGGGCGATGACCTGGCCGGGCACCCCCACGACCACCGAGTCCGGCGGCACGTCGCGCACCACCACGGCGTTGGCCCCGATGCGGCTGCCCGAGCCGATCGTCACCGGGCCCAGCACCTTGGCGCCGGCGCCGATCGTCACCCGGTCCCCGACGGTCGGGTGGCGCTTGCCCGGCTCGAGGCTGGTGCCTCCGAGGGTGACCCCCTGGTAGATGGTGACGTCGACCCCGACCTCGGCCGTCTCGCCGATGACCACGCCGATGGCGTGGTCGATGAAGAGGCCCGCGCCGATGGTGGCACCGGGGTGGATGTCGACCGACGTCCAGGCCCGTACCACCATGGACAGTATCCGGCCGGCCAGGCGATGACCGCCCAGCCACAGCCGGTGGGAGAGCCGGTACCCCCACACGGCGTGCAGCCCCGGGTAGCAGAGCACCACCTCGACGTCGGAGCGGGCCGCCGGGTCACGCTGGCGGACGGCCGCCACGTCCCGACGGAGTGACGTCAGCACGGTCAGTCGCCGAGACCCTCGAACAGGGCGGTGCTGAGGTACCGCTCGCCGAAGGACGGGATGATGACGACGACGAGCTTGCCGGCGTTCTCGGGCCGGGAGGCCACCTGCACCGCGGCCCACGTCGCCGCACCCGACGAGATCCCGACCAGTAGGCCCTCCTCGTGGGCCATCCGGTGGGCGGTGTCGAAGGCGTCCTGGTTCTCGACGGTGACGACCTCGTCGTAGACGTGGGTGTCGAGGATGGCGGGCACGAAGCCGGCGCCGATGCCCTGGATCGGGTGCGGCCCCTTGGCCCCGCCGGACAGCACGGGCGAGGCGGCGGGCTCGACCGCCACCACCTGCACCCCGGGCTTGCGCTCCTTGAGCACGTGGCCGACCCCGGTGATGGTCCCCCCGGTGCCCACGCCCGCCACCAGGACGTCGACCCCGCCGTCGGTGTCGGTCCAGATCTCCTCGGCCGTGGTGCGCACGTGGACCTCGGGATTGGCGGGGTTCTCGAACTNNCTCGGCCTTGGCGATGGCGCCCCCCATGCCGTCGGGCCCGGGGGTGAGCACCAGCTCGGCCCCGTAGCCGCGCAGCAGCATCCGGCGCTCCTTGCTCATGGTCTCGGGCATGGTGAAGATGCACTTGTAGCCGCGGGCGGCGCACACCATGGCGAGGGCGATGCCGGTGTTACCGCTGGTGGGCTCGACCACGGTGGTGCCGGGCCGCAGCAGACCCGCCTCCTCGGCGGCGTCGATCATCGACACGGCGATGCGGTCCTTGACGCTGCCGGCCGGATTGAAGAACTCGAGCTTGGCGGCGACCCGGGCACCCGAACCGTCGGGCACGTGGCGCAGCCAGACGAGGGGCGTGCCACCGATCAACTGGGTGATGTCGTCCGCGATGCGCATGTCGGGTCCCTTTCGCCTGTCGGCCGGCCGACCGTCGACCCGCCCGGGTGAATCTTGACCCAACGTATCGGGTTTTACTGGTCAACCGCGAATTGAGTGGCCACGGGGAGCCGCGACGGGGCGGTCAGGTGCGGATGCGCCACTGCATCCGGCGCATCTGGCTGCGCAGGACGAGGCCCCGGAGGTGGCGCTCCTCCACCACCAGGTAGTCGAGGAGCGGGCCGTACTGGGACGGTTCCGGGACCTGCATGTCGTGCATCCACAGCAGGACCTCCGAGGTGCTGACACCCAGCACGCGTGCCGCCGTGTCCGTGTCGTGCTTACGGACCCGCATGGCTTCGTCGAGCCTGTCGCCCAACGTCTGTGGCATCACGGCGGTACGGACTCCCGGCTGGCGATCGGGCCCGGCCGCTCGGGGCGACCGGACGGGCGGGGGGCGATCCTGGCGGAACGACTGCTGGCCGGCGGCTCCCGCACCCAGGCCACCGGAGTGCCGATGCTGTCCGAACCTTAGGTCCGCGGGTGTCGGAACAGGTGGAACCACGGGGCGGAGGGCCCTGTCGGTGCCGCCCGGGGGTCGCACCGCCGGCCGGTCGCCGCGCCGACCCGTCGCCCGGCGGGCGGCCCGGAGCCGGCCCCCGGCGGGTCTCACGAGCTGAAGGCGAAGACGCAGAGCTGTGTGGCGTAGGCCACCAGGCGCGGGCGGTCGGTGCCCTCGGCACCGCAGTCCCACAGGGCCATGTCGAGCGATGCGTAGCCGTCACCGGCGTACCGGGCGCGACTGTGGGCGAGGACCCACTCGGCCCGGCATCGGCCGAGCAGGTGGACCGCGAGGTCCACGCTGGGCCCGAACCAGCCCTGGCGACGGTCGGGCCCGACCTTCTCGGCCACGGCCCCGGGCATGGAGTCCGCGCAGACCACCAGGGCCAGTGGGTCGAGGACCCCGTCCCCGTCGACGGGCGGATCGTCGAGCCGGTACCACGTCGCGTTCTCGGCGCGGCCGGGGGTGTACGACTCCCAGGGTGCATGGCCGAGCGCGCCCCGCCCCTCGAGTCGTTCGGCCCAGAACCGGTCGGGTGGGAACCGTTCCACCCCGGGTGGTGGCGGGTCCCGGTACGGCCGCGCCTCGGCGAGCGGCAGCACCCCCTCCGGCGGCTCGAGGTCGGTGAAGTCGAAGCCGCGACGCGGTCCGCCGAACACCGCGGTGGTCAGGTGGCCGTGGGTCGCTCCCGGGTTCCGCACCTCCGCCCGGGCGTGGGACAGTGAGCGCCCGCGCCGCAGCACCTCGACCTCGATGTCCACGGGCCCGTCGGCCACCGGCGCGACGAAGGTGGTGTGCAGCAGGCGGACCGGCGTGACCCCGTCGCCCAGTTCCGTGGCCATCGCCCGGGCGGCGAGAGCGGTGACCACACCGCCCTGGGGCAGCGGTCGCAGGTTCCACGACGCATCGACGTGCCCGGTGTAGCGACCGGGTCCGGTGGGTTCCGGGCGGGTGACACGGAGG
>PMFY01000302.1 GCA_003157945.1 Acidimicrobiaceae bacterium
GGGATGTTCACCCGGCGCACCGGCAGCCTCGTCATGCGACTGCCTGCGGCCCCACCGTCGGTCGTCCGTACCGGAGCGTCGAAGTTCAAGGTGGACCTGGGCGGTCCGAGGTTCTGGGTGACGTCGAGGTCGATGCCGCTCATCCGGTGGATGGGCGGGCAGCCCGGCGACGTGCGCGGGCGGACGTCTCCGGCCTGACCTACCGGTCGAGCAGCGGGTTCGACGGCTCCCGCACCGGACGCCCGGCCAGCCTGGCCTGACGCCAGGCGATTCCTGACAGTGCCTCGAGGACGATGCGGTTGCTGAGGAAGGCGGTCACCTCGGCGTGGTCGAAGGGCGGNNCGGGCGCTCAGTCCGCCGGGCTCCGGAGTCCCGGTCGCCGGCGCCGACCCCGGGTCGACCACGTCGACGTCGACCGACAGGAAGACGGCGTCACAGTCGTCCAGCGCGATGGCGAAAGCCTCGGACAGGCACTCGTCGAGGCCCCGGGTGACCACCTCGGTCATCTCGTAGCTGCGCATCCCCTGGTCGGCCATCCAGTCCAGCGTCTCGGGCTCGGGCCAGTAGCCCCGCAGCCCGACCTGTAGGAAGCGGTCACCCCGGACGGCACCGGACTCGATGAGCCGGCGCATCGGGGTGCCGTGGCCGAGGAGGAGGCCGAACTGCTCGTTGGCCGTGTCGGCATGGGCGTCGAAGTGGATCATCGACACCCGGCCCCAGCCCACGTGGCGGGCACAGCCGGTGGCGTCGGGAAAGGCGATGGTGTGATCGCCGCCGAGCACGATGGGAATGGCCCCGCTGCGGGCCACCGCCTCGACGGCGGCCTCGAGCCGGCGACACGAGAGCTCGGTCTCACCGGACGGCATCTCGACGTCACCGACGTCCACGACCCCGAGCTCCACCAGCGGGTCGATGCCCAGCGCCAGGCTCGGACGCATCCCGTCGTGGGGCAGGTAGTCGGTGAAGCGGATGGCCTGCGGTCCGAAGCGGCACCCCGAGCGGTGGCTGGTGCCGCCGTCGAAGGGGGCGCCGATGATGACCGCACCGGCACCGGCGTAGCTGGCCGGCTCGTCCAGGTCGGCGGCCGGCACCCCGGCGAACGTGGCGTCCGGTCCGTACATGTTGCCCAGCCGCATCAGGTCTCCTCGCAGGTCACGACCGCTGTCGCCGGCCGGCCTCCCACCCTATCGGCGGCGTGGGGCGGCCCCGCGGGACGGGCCCACCCCGGCGGCGTCAGTCCGAGATCTCCTCGATGGCGTACTCGGGGCAGTTGGCGATGGCCAGCCGCGCCTTGTCCTCGAGCTCGGGTGGCACCGTGCCGTCACCGACCACGGACGACAGTCCGTAGTCGTCCACCGAGAACAGGTCGGGGGCCAGGCCGTAGCAGCGGGCGTGGCCGGTGCACTTCGTCTCGTCGACGCGGATCTTCACGGGAACACCACCGGGACGCTGCGGGGGCCGCGGACCTGGCCACCGGCCCAGGTCACCTCCGCACCCTGCTCGATACGGAACTCGGGGATGCGACGCAGCCACTCCTCGATGGCCACCCGCAGCTCCATGCGCGCCAGGTTGGACCCGGCGCACCGGTGGATCCCCGAGCCGAACGCCACGTGCCGGTTGTGGGCCCGGTCGAGGATGACCTTGTCCGGGTCCTCGAAGGCCTCCGGGTCCCGGTTGGCCGCCGGGAAGTTCATGAGCACCTTGTCGGCCGCGTGCATCGGGCAGCCCTCGAACTCGACGTCGGAGGTCACCACACGCGCCATGGTGACCGGCGAGTAGGCCCGCAGCAGCTCCTCGATGGCCAGCGGCATCGCCTCGGGGTCGTTCGCCAGCGTCTTGGCGTCCTCGGGGTGGGTGGCCAGGTGCCACAGCGACGACCCGATGGCCGACCACGTCGTGTCGACGCCGGCGATGAGGGTGATGGCGGCGATGCCCAGCACGACGGCGTCCTCGAGCGGCTCGCCGTCCTGTTCGGTCTGGAGGAGGGCGCTGAGCAGGTCGTCGCCCGGCTCGGTCTTCCGCCGCTCCAGCTCGGTGACGAAGTACTCGATGAGGGCGAGGGTGCCCTCGCGCCGGCGCTCCTCGTCGTCGGCGAACTCGAGGACGTCGCGCACCCAGCCGGTGAACGTGTCCGACAGCGACTCGGGCACCCCCAGGATCGAGGCGATGACCCGCACCGGAATCTGCTGTGCGTAGTCGGCGGCCGCATCGGCACGACCGTCGGCCAGGAAGCCGTCGATGAGCCGGTTGCACAGGTCACGGGTCATCGACTCGTAGCTCTCGACCTTCCGGTGGGAGAACCAGGGCAGCAGCAGCCGCCGCGTCCACGTGTGCATGGGTGGGTCGACCGAGATCGGGGGGACACCGTAGGGGAGCACCGGCTCCTCGGGCTCCTCACCGGTGAACGGGATCACCACGATGTCGAGCGAGCTGAAGTGCTCGATGTCGTGGGCCAGGGCCACCACGTCCTTGTAGGTCGTGGGCAGCCACGTGCTCCCCCGCCGGTCGGTGTGGGCCACCGGGCACGACTGACGGAGCCCGTCCCAGATGCTGAACGGATCGTTCACGTACTCGGGACTGAGGACGTCGAAGTCCGTGTCCCACGCCTCAACCGGACGCACATCGGTCATCGGTCACCTCACGGGTCATGAGCGACAAGACAAATTGTCGCTGGATGTTGCATTGTTGCACGACGCCGCTCCGCCGGCACTGCGGACCTGATGGTCGACGGATCGGCCCAGGTCAGCACCCCGGTCGTGACGGGTCAGATGGTCAGCCCGCCGTCGACCGACAGCACGGCGCCCGTCGTGTACGAGGACTCGTCGGAGGCCAGGAAGGCGATGGAGGCGGCGATCTCGGCCGGCGTCGAAAATCCCATCGGGCTCATGATCTTCGTGAGCTGCTTCGGGTCGGCACCTTCGGGGAGGTCGAACGAGCCGAGCAGCGGCGTGTCGGTGCCGCCGGGGGCCACCACGTTGGCCCGCACCCCGCGGTCGAGGTACTCGGCGGCCAGCGCCTTGGTGAACATCAGGAGACCGCCCTTGGAGGCACAGTAGGCGGCCGAGTAGGCCTGACCCATGAGCGCCGTGTTCGAGCACACGTTGACGATGGCACCGCCGTGTTCGAGCAGGTGGGGAAGGGCGGCCCGGCAGACCAGGAACGGGCCCGTCAGGTTGACGGCCAGGATCTTCTGCCAGCGCTCGAACGGCATGTCGTGGGAGTTGAAGAAGCCACCGATGCCGGCCACGTTGCACACCACCGTAGGGGGGCCCTGGTCGCCCACGATCGAGTCGACGGTCGAGGTGACCGACTGCTCGGAGGTGACGTCGCAGGTGTAGGCCACCGCCGTCCCGCCGTCGGCGGTGATGCCCGCCACGGCGTCGACGACGGCGTCACCCATGACGTCGAGCGCGGCGACGGATGCCCCCTCGGCGGCCAGACGCCGGGCCGTGCCCCGACCGATGCCCGAACCGGCCCCGGTCACGATGGCCACCTTCCCTTCGAACCGCTTGACGAGGAAGGAGGCGAGGAGCGCGTCGGCGGCGTCGTGCTGCTCGCCGCCCTGTCCGAGCGTGATCTTGTGACTGGCTACCGGGCTCATGTGTTCTCCCCTGTCGTCGGTGCTGCCTGGTCCCGTGCCGCCCCGATCGGTTCCGCCGGGGTCGGTGCCGCGTCGGCCCGGCCCGGAGCGAACCGCTCGCGCAGGCTCTGCTTCAGGATCTTGCCGGCCGGGTTCCGGGGCACGACATCGACCAGTTCGAGCTGCTCGGGAACGGCGTTGACCCGGAGTCCCTTGTCGCGTAGGTACGCGCCCATGGTGGCGAAGTCGAACGACTGCCCCTCGGCCACCGCCACCACCGCGCAGGCCCGCTCACCGGTCTTCGGGTCGGGCAGGCCGATGACGGCCACGTCGGTCACGGCGGGATGCTCGTAGAGGAGGTCCTCGACCTCCTTGGCGGAGATGTTCTCCCCGTGGCGGATGATGACGTCCTTGAGCCGACCGGTGATGGTGACGAAGCCGTCGTCGTCCACGACGCCGAGGTCGCCGCTCCGGAAGTAGCCCTCGGCGTCGAAGGCGTCGGCGTCGAGGGACGGGTCGAGGTAGCCGCGGATCACCTGGGGGCCCTTCAGGCGGATCTCGCCCTCCTGGCCCGGACCGGCGCGCGACCCGTCGAGGGCGACCACGATGAGCTCGACGCCCGGGGTGGGCCGCCCCTCGGTGTCGGCCAGCTTCCGGTCGGGATCCTGCGTCGTGGCCATCACGACGATCGGCGCCTCGGTCAGGCCGTAGCCCGAGACGATGCCGACCCCGCCGATCTCGGCCTTGAGGTCGTAGTGGAGCTGCGGCGGCTTCGGCGCGCCACCGCCCGGGTACGAGCGCACGTGCGGGAAGATCGAGCCCCCGGTGGTGGCCCGCTGGGCGGCCAGGTAGGCGAGGTGGAACGGCGTGCCCGACCCGGCCAGGGTGACCTCGTTGGCGGCCAGGAAGGCCGGCGTGCCGGTCGGGTCGAAGGCCTCGGTCGTCAACAGGGTGCAGCCGGTCATCAGCGCGGCGATCAGCCAGCCGATGCCGCCGATGTGGGTGAAGGGGAAGACGAGGGCCGACACGTCGTCGGCCCGCATGTCGAGGCACTCGGCCATGGCCAGGGCCGATGCGGTGACCGTCAGGTCGGTGTGGGTGGCGCCTTTGGGATCAGCCGTCGTGCCCGACGTGTAGAAGAGCCATCGGACCGGTGCGTGTGCGGCCGTGTCCGGGACGGCCTCGACCGGGGGCAGCACCGAGGGGTCGGCGTCGGGGAGGTCGCGGTCGACCACCAGCACCTCGAGCCCCGGGCGGTCGACCGCCAGCTCACGGGCCATGGCCTCGAAGTCGAACCCGCGGTAGACGGTGGGCACGACCAGCAACGACGCCTCGCTCTGCGTCACGATGAACCCGACCTCGCGGTGGCGGTAGATCGGGATGAGCGGGTTCTGGCGGGCACCGAGGCGGCAGAGGGCGCCGACCAGCACGAGCGACTCGTTCCACGTCGGGAGCTCCCAGCTGACACTGGTGCCGGCCCGGACACCGTGCTCGGCGTAGAGCCCGGCTGCGACCCGAAGACAGGCGTCCCGGTAGCCGGCGAAGGTGAGCTCGTTCCCGGTGTCCTCACGGGCCAGCACCGCCTCGGGCGTGGCCGCCGCCCGCGCCTCGATCAGCCCCCAGAGCGTCGGGGCGAAGAGCCATCCCCGGGCATCCGCCCGCTCCTCCATCAGTGTCCTGGCCTCGTCGTCCATGCTCGTCTGCGCTCCTGGTGTGGCCGGCCGGTGGCCGGGTCGTGCGTGCGGTTCCTGACGGTCGTGCGGTTCCTGGCGGTCGTGTCGGCCTCTCCGGGGGGGGCTGTGCGGGTCCTCGGGGTGGTGTGGATCCTGGCGGTCGTGCGTCCGCCGACGTGCCTACCGGTCGGCCCAGAGCTGGTCGGTGTAGGTGTCGGTGCCGGGCACGGTGCCGATGAAGGGCGACGCCCACTGGACCCGGCCCACGCCGGCCGCCTCGACCGCCGCGCCGAGCGACCCGAACACGGCGTCGAAGCTGGCCGTCGGGTCCTCGTCGATGAAGCCGAGGAGGAGCACCCGGTCATCCACCTTGTCGTCCCGCGGCACGTCGCCCGGCGCATCGGCCAGCAGCGGCAGTGGGCTGAAGCCGAGGACGCTCGCCACCGGGGAGCCCGCGGTCACTCCGGGCAGGAAGGTGTCGCGCACCCATGCGCCGAGTTCGGCGCCCGTCACGCCGGCCGCCGGCTCGAGATGGACCGAGACCATCCCGGCGAACCGGTGGTCGAGGGT
>PMFY01000314.1 GCA_003157945.1 Acidimicrobiaceae bacterium
GCACGTCATCACCAACGGGGTCGACGTCGACCATCTCCGGAGTCCGACCGAACGCCCCGCGGACCTCCCTCCCGGTCGCATCGTCCTGTACCAGGGGACGCTCAGTGACGGCCGGCTCGACATCGGCCTCTGCGTATCGCTGGCGCGGACGCTGTCCGGGCGGGCGACGCTGGTGTTCCTCGGCCCCAACAGTCTGTCGAAGGCGGCTGAATCCGAGGTGCTGGAGGCCGGGGCGGTCATCCTGGGCAGTCGCCCCTACGCGGCGATGCCGGCGTACCTGCAGCATGCCGACGTCCTGGTGGTCCCGCACCAGGTCATCCCGTTCACCGAGAGCCTGGATCCGATCAAGGCTCGGGAGTTCCAGGCCGTCGGGCGACCGGTGGTGGCGACGCCGGTGGCGGGGTTCCGCGACCTGGGCCCTCCGTCGGAGGTCGCCGAGCCCGACGCCTTCGTCAGCGCGGTGGAGGCGGTCCTCGACCGGCCGCCGCTCCCGCCCGGTCCCGGCGAGCTCACCGGGGAGCCGACCACGTGGGCGGTGCAGGCGGAAGCGTTCCTGGCGGTGATGGACAGGGCGGTGGCCACGGGGGACGCGCCCTAGGGACCACCGTCCAGGTGACTGATCCGGATCCGACCAATCCGGANNATCCGGATCCGACCAATCCGGATCCGACCAATCCGGATCCGACCACGCCGGATCCGACCACGCCGCATCCGACCAATCCGGGCCGCCCCACTCGCCGAGATCAAGTCCGTGGGGGCGACCCGTCCAACTCGAGCGACGGCTCGGTGTAGGTCTTCTCCAGGTGGCTGGCGATCGAGGCGACCAGTCGCTGTCGATGGGCCATGAACCACGAGGAATGGTCGAGGTCGGACAGCACCTCGAGGTGGAAGTTGGGTGCCTGCTCGAGGTTCCGGATCTGATCGTCGGCGCCGATGCGGATGGGGAGGAAGTCGTCCCAACCGCACAGCACGTAGGTGTCGACCTTCGAGTCCACGACGCGTCCGAGGATGGTGGTGCCGGTGTTCTCCAGGAGGTGACGGCTGACGAACTGCCACACCGGCTCGGGGATTCCGGGACGGCGCTTGGACATGGCCACGGGCCAGGAGCCGCTGTCGAGTGCCTTGAGCCAGCGATCGAGGTCCGTGGCGTTACGACGCTTGCCCATCCACTCGAGCGGCGGGCGGATCAGGTGCACCAGCCAGCGCTTGGAGCGCTGGCGGGCCAGGCGGGCGGCCGTTCCGTCGGGTTCGGGCGGGGTGAACGCGAACGTCGGGTTGATGACACAGATCCCGAGCGGCGGATGGAGGAGGGCCTGTTCGACGACCTGGTAGGCGCCGGAGCAGAAGCCGACGAGGACGACGCTCGTGGGATCGTCCGGCTGGATGCCCCGCATGGCGATGTAGATGTCGTCGATGGCTTCGGGGGCGCGGCCGACGTGTGGCGTCTGGCCGGGTCGGGTGCCGCTGTCGCCGTTGCCGCTCAGATCGAACCGCAGGGTCCGGAACCCGGCGGCGCCCAGCACCCTGGCCAGGTCCACCCAGATGCGGGCCTGGCCGATGTGGTGGGTGTTGCCTTCGTTGACCAGCACGATCGTCGGCCCGCGGTGTCGGGAGCCCGAGTCCGTGACGATCCCGAACAGTCCGAGTTCGCCGAGGGTGACGCTGTACTCGACGACGGGGATCCCGTCCGAGGTCGCGCCGACCACTCCGGGTCCGCTCTGGGCGGGTGGTTCCGCCAGCGTGACCGGCTCACCCTTCAGCTCGGACACCAGCCAGTCGGTCACCGTGGTGATCGTCTCGTACGGTGGCTCCTGGCGGTGCGAGTCGAGCAGGGCCTGCTGGCCGATGGCCTCCCGCCAGTCGACGTCGAGGCCGTCCAACCGGCGGTCGAGCGCGCGCGGCCGCGATGCGCCGGGGGGGACGAGCACGAGGGTGCGTTCCGCCAGGAGGCCGTCCAGGCCGGCGAGGTCGAGGGCGCTGAGATCCTCCACGGTGTCGGGTTCGAACCGGAGTCCCGGCGCCTCGACCGCCTCCCCGGCCTGGTTCCCCTCACCACCGCTGAGGAGCCGGAGCATCCGCTGCTCCCGGAGGAACGCCTTGCCGGAGGTGCACGGATCCCAGAGGACCAGGGCATCGACCCCACCCCGCCGTGCCGCTTCGTGGGCGGCGAACAGCCCGCCCATACGGATGCCCACGAGCCCGATACGTGGCACGCCGGTGGCGGCCAGCTCGTCCACGGCAGCGGTGACGCTGGACAGCCAGGCGTCGACCCGGTCGGGGTCGTTCTCCTCGCCGGTGGAGTCCCCCGTCCCGTCGTAGTCGAAGCGCAGGACCGCCAGTCCCTGCTCAGCCAGCCGGTCCGCCAGCTGCCGGTACGTGAAGTAGACGCAGATCGCCTCGATCCCCATGGGCTGGCACAGGACGACACCCCCGTGGACCTCGCGGTCGCGCGGCAGGTGCAGCCACCCGAACAGTGGTCGTTCAGGGGGCCCGAACCAACGCGGGGCTGGCTGGTGGGGGCTTCCGCCCGGCTGCGACGTCAACTCATCTCCTCACATGGCATCGTATGGACTCTCACAGCCTGAAAGTCCTGCTGACATGGTCGTCAGAGTCGTGCCCGCACTTGAGCGGGCAGGTCTGGAGCGGGCACGGACCCCCTCCGTCCGACGTCGCCGCACCGATGGCCCACGTACCGCAGCTGCCCCGAGCCCGCCCGCTCCCTGGCTGCACCCCGGTCCGTCCTCGACGGACCGCTCCCCCCCGGGAGCCCACCGGAGTCATGGGGACGATCGTTCGTCAGCCGGGCACGCACCGGTCCCGAGCACCCTCACCGGGTCGAACTCCGGTCGTGGCGCACGGGGAGTGTCCGGTAGGCCGCCAGGGTGGCCTGGGCCACGTGCGACCACGTGTAGCGGTCGAGAATGCGTTCGCGGAGCTCGGGCGACGGCGGACTGTCCCATGCGTTGCGTACCGCCCGGAGGATGGAGTCGTTCACCCCGGGATCGAGGTACCAGGCGTAGCGGTCGAAGTACTCACCGGCGTGCCCCCGATCCGTGGTGGCGATGCTGCACCCGCTGAGGGCGGCCTCGAGCGACACGAGCCCGGTCGTCTCGAACCAGCTCGGCACCACGTGGACGCGCGCCCGGCGGTAGAGGTCGGCCAGTTCGTCGGGCCCGAACGAGGTGGGAGAGAGGTGGAAGTCCACCCAACCCTCGCCCGCCTGCCGACAGGCCCGCACATAGGCGGCGTGGTCAGGATGCTCGTGGCCGGCGATCATGAGGGGGATGCCCGAGCCCTTGAGGGCGTTGATCAGACCGAGCTGGTTCTTGTGGGGCTCGACGCGTCCGACGTACAGCACGAGTTGCCGTTCCTCGAAGGGGAGGCCCGGCGCCGAAAAGGCCACCGGATCGACTCCGTTGGGCACCGGCACGATCGGCGTGGTCACCCCGAAGTCGGCGACGAGGCTCTTCCCCTCGCCGGAGGCATTGGGCAGGAGGAGGTCCGCTGACTCGAAGGCGGCGTAGTCGACGGTCTCGTCGACGGAGAACCGGATGCTGGCGTCGAGCAGGGCCCCGCGGCCCCGCAGCGCGGCGCGTGCGAACCGGGCGGCCCGGACACCCCGTCCGGCCAGGATCCGCGCGGTCAGGTCCCGCTCCGCCCTCGTGGTCCGGTACGCACGGTCCCAGTAGATGGTGGACAGGGCGACCGGTATGCCCCGACTGTGCCAGTAGCGGATGTCGGCGGCGCGCAGGCCGAACCCGTGGACGAGGTCCACGTCGGTGACCTCGGGAATGTTCGAGTAGCTGGTCTCGACCCCGATCCCGCTGTCACGAAGGGCCTGCGCCGTCCGCTCGAGCTGCACGACGTGCCCGCCGAGCACCCGCTTGCCTCCGGGCATCCACAGGAGGACACGCTCCGGGACGACACCCGACGGGGATGGTGGCATCCGATCATGCTACCGACGCCTGTGAACAGGGTCGTACGAGGTGGCCGTGGGACCCGGTCTGGCCGCTCAGTCCCCGCTGGGCGCTGGCGACCCGCCCCGGCGCCCGCCGTGCGACGGTCCTCGGATGACGGCGACGGTCTTGGTGGGGTCGTCCGGATCGAAGTGGAGCGAGATCGGGGCGTCAGGATCCTCGGGCTCCCCCGGAGCCTCCATCACGAAAGCCGGTTGCTCGCGACGTTCCTCCAGCGCGTGCTGGAGTCCGAGGGCGATGCCCGTCAGGATGCCGCCTGACGCCGACGAGCGCATCCATCGGTTGAAGCGCAGCGGGTCCCGTGCCGCCGGATCGCCAACTTCCCCCAGAGCATCATCACCTTCGGCCGCTAGCTCGCCCCCTTGCTCGGCCGCTTGCTCGGCGTCGCCCTCGTCGCCAACCCCGACGTCGGCCACGACGTCATGGTCGGTGCTGCCGTCCGTGGGTCCGGGGCCGGCGAGTTCGACAGGTGGCGGAGGGGGAACGTCCCGCTCAGCCCGGTCGTCCTCCGCGACGTCGCCGTGGGCCGTGTCGGGCCCGGATCGGATCCGACCCGTGGTCACGGCATCCAGGGCGTTCCCCGGTCCGGAAGGTATGCCGTCCGGTGGCACCGGACCCGGGGGAGTGGTCACGGCTCCACGGTACCGGCTGCCGCCCGTCGGGCCGCCGGTCGCCGGGGCGTGGCGCCGCGGCGGGTCGCCGGGGCTCGGCGCCGCG
>PMFY01000094.1:0-4178 GCA_003157945.1 Acidimicrobiaceae bacterium
CCACCGCCGCAGCCGGTGGTGCAACCGCACTGGGCATGGCAGTCCATGTAGTACCGGGGACCACCGCAGTACGACGAGTTGTCGGCCTTCCACCACCCACCCATCACGGTGTCGGTCGGGCAGTAGTTGTAGCCGTCGTTGATGGAACAGCAGAACTCCGAGAAGCCCGCACAGCAGGTCGAGCCGCAGTCGCAGGCGGTGTTGGCGCAGGTGCACACCGCCCCGTAGGCCGTGCCGGGGCGCAGCAGCAGGTCGACACCCGAACCGACCGCCACCGCACTGCCCACCAGGGCCGACCGGTTGATGAAGCTGCGCCGGGACACGCGTGTGGCCAGGAACGACGAGGCCCGCTCGACCAGGGTGACGCTCATGCCGCCGCCCCGCCCCGGGCGATCCCCAGCCGGTGGCGGGCCGCCCCGAGCTCGGCGAGCCGGCCCATCGTCAGAGCGGCCAACCAGGCGCACAGCAGCCCCAGCAAGGCCAGAGGGACCCCGTGCCACGGCTGCCCGGCCAGCAGGGTGGGCAGCCAGTCCGACAACCCCGAGACGGCCACCACGACGGCCGATGCGGCGAACGCCAGGGTGACGACCACGTGCGTGCGGGTGGCCGGTGTGTCGGGGGTCCCGAAGCACCCGCAGGTGGCCAGCGGTCCACCCCGCGCCCGGGCCAGCGTCACGAAGCCGGCGAACCCGAGGTAGGACACCGCCACCAGGCTCGCGGCGAGTGGTGACGGATGGGCCAGGGCCACCGCCCCGAGCACGGCCTCGGCGGAGGCACCGGTCCGCACCAGGGCGCGACCGGCTCGCAACGGCACCGGGACCACGGTCACCAGCGCCCGGGCCGTGTCCATCGGACGGACCAGCTTGGCGACCCCGGCGACCAGCAGGAGGGCGCACGCCGCCAGGAACGGGCCCATCAGTTCCACGGGGCCCCCGTCCCGGCCGGCGCCGGTACCCGGTCCACGCTCAGGCCCGCCAGCAGCTGGTTGACCCGCGGCACCAGTACCGACCGCCGGGCGTGGCTGCCCAGCACGGCGTAGAAGGTGAAGGGCCGGCCCGACTCGGTGAAGAACCACTGAGTCCCGGCCTGTCCGGTGATCCCCCGGCGGAGCACCTGAGGCTGGAAGTCGGCACCACTCAGCTTCCGGGGGATGCCCGGGTGGGCGAAGAGCCGGGTCCCCACGCTCTCGGCGCCGTACTCGAAGAGGACGGCGAAGATGTCGTCGTTCCCCATCAGCTGCACGGCCCCGCCCCCGAAATCCCCCACCTCGTCGGGCAGGGCGAACGTGGCGAATTGGGCCACGGCGTTGGTCACCTCGATGCCGTTCCCCGACCGCTTGAAGATGCGCCCCTCGAAGCCCGACGGGAGACCGGCGGAGATGCCGTGGGCGTGCATCGTCGTCATGGTCAGCCCGCCCGGTGCACGTGGCGTGTGGCCGACGGCAGTCGGGCGTCGGGTGGCCCGTAGAGATCCTCGAGGGACTTCGGGTAGAGGCTGGGGTCGCCCGGCAGGACACCGGCGGCGAGCAGTTCGGCATCGTTGGCCGACTCACGCTGGGGCCCGTCGAGGCCCACGTCACGTCCCGGTCTCGTATCAAGGGCGAACGCCCGGGCATCCACCTCGGCGCGCCGCACCAGCTCGGCCACCTGGCTCATCCGGTTGGCCACTCCCTCGCCGATCCGTCGGCCCGTCCCGCCGTCGATCAGGACGAAGAACGGCGAGCCGGGCACCTCGTAGTCGGTCCACGCATCACTGGACATCACCACCCGCAACCCGGGCACCGCCAGCGAGGCGACCTCGCCGGGGATCTCACGCTCGGGGCCCTTGGTGACCACCACGAGGCGGGTGGCCGCCGGGAGCCCCAGGTGGTCCGGCTGCCGGAAGGCCTCCCAGAACCCGGCGCAGGTGGCACAGCCGGTGGTGAGGAAGGCGAGGAGGGTGAGGCCACCCGACGTGGCGGGGGCCACGGCCAGGGCGTCGCCGGACGGGGTGACGCCCACCACGGCCGGGGCCGAGGTCGAGTCCCGGTCGGCGGCCAGTGCGGGCCCCATGGTCAGGGGAACGGACACCGGGCCCGCGGCCCGGCCGTCGGCTCCGTGGTCGTGTGCCGCGTCGCCGGCCGGGTCCCCCACCCCGGCCCCGAGATCGTGCAGGGCCTTCAGGATGTCGGCGTGGCTGCGCAGCAGGCCGGCCACCAGCACGGCCAACAGGAGCACCACGACGCCGAGGACGACGGACAGAGCAACCACGGGCGACCTCCCGGCGGGGGGCGATGACGACCACCGGCACGCGCCCCGTCGCGTCCGAGTGATTGTAGGACGGACGGCGCACCCGTGCCCGCACCGGGGGACGCGCGCGCCCGTCCCCCCGTCCCCCCGTCCGGCCGGGCGGCGACGGCGTAGGCTCTCCGGGACGGTCGGCGGACAGTCGTGGACCAGCGGAGGCGCACATGTCGTTGCGGATTGACACGGTCACCATCGACGCGGCGGACCCGCACGCGCTCGCCGACTTCTGGTGCGCCGTACTCGGCTGGGGACAACGCACCGACGAGGACGGTGACATCTGGATCGAGCCGGGTGGGGACCACCCCGAATTCGGCCAGGTCCGACCCCTGCTCATCGTGCGCGTGCCCGAGCTGAAGGCCGGCAAGAACCGCCTACACTTCGACCTCGTCCCCGACGACCACGAACGCGAGGTCGAACGGATGGAGTCGCTCGGTGCGACCCGGCCCGACATCGGTCAGTCCGGCAACGAGTCCTGGGTGGTGTTCGCCGATCCCGAGGGCAACGAGTTCTGCATCCTCGAGGAGCCGGACGGGTCCGAGGACTGAGCCCGGCCGGCCGGTCCCCGCGTCAGCCGGCCGCCTTCTCGGCGGCGGCCTTCTCCTCGGCGGCCTTGCGGTAGGCCTCCAGCTGGTCCAGCAGCGGCATCCGCTCCTGGCCCACCGTGGAGTCGAGGCGCTCGGCGATGCGCTCGGGCGTCCACCGGCCGTCGGCGTACATGGCCCGGACCTCGCGGGGCTGATTCCACACGGCGATCTTCGGGCCCACCGAGGTGTAGACCTGCCCGGTCACGTGCTTGGCCCGGTCGGACAGCAGGTAGACGACCATGGGCGCCACGTCCTCGGGGTCGCCCATCTCCGCCAGGTCCATCGGGACGTTGGCCGACATGCGGGTCCGGGCCACCGGGGCGATGGCGTTGGCCGTGATGCCGTAGCGGGTGAGGCCGGCAGCGGCGGAGCGCACCAGCGACACGATCCCGCCCTTGGCCGCCGCGTAGTTCGCCTGGGCCACGCTGCCGGCGAAGGCGCCCGAGGTGAAGGCCACCAGTGCGCCGCCGCCCTCCTGCTTGCGCATGATCGCCGAGGCGGCCCGGAAGACCGTGAAATGCCCCTTCAGGTGGGTCTCGATGACGGCGTCCCACTCGTCCTCGGCCATGTTGAACAGCATCCGCTCCCGCAGGATGCCGGCCACGGCCACCACGCCGTCGATCCGACCCCACCGCTCGACACCGGTCCCGATGATCCGTTCGCCGCCGGCCAGGGTCGTGACGCTCTCGGCCACGGCGACGGCCTCGCCCCCGGCTGCGGTGATCTCCCCCACGACAGCCTCGGCCACCTCGCTCGTCGGGTCCTCGCCGGCCATCGACACGCCGATGTCGGCCACGACGACCTTCGCACCCTCGGCGGCCGCCGCCAGGGCGACGGCCCGGCCGATGCCTCCGCCGGCGCCCGTGATGGCCACGACCTTGCCGTCCAGGAATGCTGTCATTGCGAGTTGCTCCTCATCTTCGGGTCTCGTGGGGTCCGGGCGGTCATCCGGCACCGTGGGCGCACGTGCCCCGGCGCCTGAGGCGGTTGACCGTCCACTGGAACCTGTTCTAGCGTCCCCACCGGGTCTGCGCCACCCCGCGCCCCTCCACCCACCGGTCGCCCCGCCAACGGGGCCGACCGCGTGCCGGAGGGCCGCCCGGGCGCCGCCGCCGGCCACGACACCGCAGTTCCGACGACGACACAGGGGATGGGACCACATGGGCGATCTCGGCTTTTGGGCACTGGCGCACGAGGATCCCGAGCACCTGGCGCTGGTCGCGCCGGACGGGACCGAGTACACCGCGGGTGAGCTGCTGGGCCGGGCCAACCAGGTCGTCCACGGCCTCCGGGGCATGAACCTGCAGCC
>PMFY01000094.1:4198-7200 GCA_003157945.1 Acidimicrobiaceae bacterium
TTCACCGACGTCGCCCTCGACGCCGCCGAAGAGGCCGAGATGCCCTCGTCGATCTGTTTCGGGGTCGGGGACCTCCCCGGCTTCGGCTCGTACGCCCGCATGCGCGACTCCCAGCCCACCACCGATCCGGCCGACCGCACGATCGGCGACGTCATGAACTACACGTCGGGCACGACCGGCAACCCGAAGGGCGTCTTCCGCAAGCTCAGCGGACTGTCCCCCGAGGAGGCGGCGCTCGGCCAGGCCGGCATCCTCTTCCTGTTCAACGTCCAGCCCCAGGACGACAACGTCCACATCGTCGGCTCACCGCTCTACCACACGGCCGTCACGCGCTTCTCGGGTGCCTCGATCCACCTCGGCCACACCATCGTGGTGATGGACAAGTGGCTGCCCGAGGAGATGCTCCGCCTCATCGAGCAGTACCGGGTGACGACCTCGCACATGGTGCCCACGCAGTTCCACCGCCTGCTGGCCCTGCCCGAGGAGACCCGGGCGCGCTACGACGTGTCGTCGCTGCGCCACATGATCCACGCCGCGGCGCCGTGCCCGGTCGACGTCAAGCACAAGATGATCGACTGGTGGGGCGACGCCATCGACGAGTACTACGCGGCGTCCGAGGGCGGCGGCACGCTGGTCACCGCCCAGGAGTGGCTCACCAAGCCCGGCACCGTCGGGAAGGCGTGGCCCATCAGTGAGATCGCCGTGTTCGACGACGCCGGTGACCGGATCGAGGAGCCCAACGTCATCGGCACGGTCTACATGTCGATGCAGACGGGTGACTTCGAGTACCACAAGGACGAGCAGAAGACGAAGAGCAACCGCATCGGCAGGTTCTTCACCGTAGGCGACGTCGGGCTCATCGACGAGGACGGCTACCTCTTCCTTCGGGACCGCAAGATCGACATGATCATCTCGGGCGGGGCCAACATCTACCCGGCCGAGATCGAGAACGTCCTGCTCGGGTTCCCCAAGGTCGGCGACGTGGCCGTGTTCGGCATCCCCCACGAGGACTGGGGTGAGGAGATCAAGGCCGTCGTCGAGCCGGCCGAGGGCATCGAGCCCTCCGACGAGCTGGCCGCTGAGATCCTCGGGTACTGCGGGACCCGTCTGGCCAAGTTCAAGACGCCCAAGTCGATCGACTTCACCGACTCGATGCCCCGGGACCCGAACGGCAAGCTCTACAAGCGCAAGCTCCGCGATCCCTACTGGGAGGGACGCGAAAAGATCTGACCGCCGGGCCCCGGCGCCGTGCGGCCCCCGCCCTCGGCCCCGTCGCCGTCGGGCCCGAGGGCGCGGGACAGCCGGTGGTCGATGACCACCCGCCCGCCGAACTGCTGCACCCGCAGGACGCGGTCGCGCGCCCAGCCCTGGCGGTCGTAGAAGCGTCGGGCCCGTTCGTTGGTCGACAGCATCCACACCACCGCCGAGTCGTACCCCGCCGTCGCCAGGCGGGCCAGGGCGGCGTCGTGGAGTGCCCGCCCGATGCCGGCACCCCAGGTGCCCGGGGCCAGGTAGAGGGTGGCGAGCTGACCGGTCGTCGGACCGAGGTCGGCGTCGCGGGCCGGGCCGGCGTGGCCCACCCCGACCACCGCCCGGTCCTCCTCGGCCACCACCACCAGCTGGCGACGGTCGACCAGGATCCGCGCCCAGGTCGCCGTCCGGCGATCCACCGACAGCCCGTCGAGCACGGCAGGGGGCAGCAGACCCGGGTACGCCGCCCGCCACGAGGCGACGTGCACGGCGGCGATGGCGGCGGCGTCCCCCACCCGGGCGTGGCGCAGGGTCACGCCGGTCGCCACCGGCGACCCGGCCATCAGTCGCCTGACGGCTCCGCCGGCAGGTGGACGTCGCCCGGCACGTCGGCGGCCGCCCCGACGCGACCCGCCTCGGCGCGCATGGCGGCCACCACGACGGGGTCGTCGTGCTCGGCGTTGCCCTCGGCGATGGCCAGGAAACGCTCCGGGCCGACCTCGATGAATATTCCCTCGGCCTCCGCCGTCATCTCGTCCCCGTGGTACATGCCGGCCCACGTCCGGATCTTGCGTCCGTCACGGCCGAGGCACCGGGCCTCGATGCGCAGCGGGGTCCGCAACGGGGTGGGCCGGCGGTACCGCACGGTGAGCGTGCCGGTCATGGCCGGGCTGCCGGCCACCATGTTGGCGGCGCCGAGCATCTCGTCGAACGTCTCGGCGATGACGCCGCCGTGGACGCAGGTGGGCGGACCCTCGTAGGGCCAGTCGAACCAGGCCTCGGCCCGGATCTCGCGGGGGCCGCCGTCGGGGCCGTCGACCACTTCCACCGTCACGGGTGGGGCGATGGGGTTGGCCATGCCCATCACGGGGCTGGTCGGGAAGAAGTCCTGGGCGTGCTGCGCGATGTCGGGCTGCCGGCGCGGTCGCTTCGGCCCGGCGCGTTCGGTCAGCCCGCGCACGAACTCCTCCAGGCGGTCGGTCGCCTCGTCCAGGACGCCGTCCTCGAAGGTGCCGGACACCAACAGCGTGATGAGGGGCCGCAGGGTGGCGGCCATGCGACGCCGCGGGTCGTCGTCGTCCACCGACCCGATGGGGGTGTCGGTCACTTGCGCCGGTACACCGGCGGACGCTTCTCGGCGAACGCCTTCTGTCCCTCGGCCGCGTCCTCGGTGGCGAAGATGGGCCAGCCGAACTCCAGCTCCATCTTGAGCGCCTCCTCCTCCGGGATCCCCTCGGTGGCCTTGACCGATGCCTTGATGGCCTCGACGGCGAGCGGACCGTTGGCGCCGATGACCTCGGCGATGCCCAGCGCGTGCTCCAGGGCCGTGCCGTCGGGTACCACCCGGCCGATCAGGCCGATCTCCTTGGCCTCCTGGGCCGACACCTCCCGGGCCGTCAGCAGGAGGTCCATGGCCACCGTGAACGGGATCTGCCGACGCAGGCGCACCGTCGAGCCCCCGAGCGGGAACAGGCCGCGGCGGGCCTCGAAGACGCCGAACTTGGCGCTTTCGCCGGCCACCCGGATGTCGG
>PMFY01000042.1:0-12537 GCA_003157945.1 Acidimicrobiaceae bacterium
GCGAAGGCGATCCACAGCTTCCTGGCCGGAAGCACCACCTCACGGGGTCGGAACCGCGTACCCACCCCGGGGGTGGACGCGGCCACGGCCTCGAGCACGCCCGGGCGGGCGGCGTCGGCGATGACCGCCTCGATCCCCGACCACACGGCGATCTTGGCCGCCGCCAGCTTCGAGCCCATGCCCCCGCTGCCCACGGCCGATCCCGGTCCACCGGCGATGGCCTCGAGCTCGTGGTCGATCTCGACCACCTCCTCGATCAGCGAGGTGTCGGACTCCCGACGGGGGTCACCGGTGAGCAGCCCGGCGGTGTCGGTCAGCAGGACCAGGAGCCCGGCCCCGACCAGATGGGCCACGAGTGCCGCCAGCCGGTCGTTGTCGCCGAAGCGGATCTCCTCGTCCGCCACTGCGTCGTTCTCGTTCACCACGGGCACGACGCCGAGTTCGAGCAGGCGGCCGAGGGTCTGCCGGGCGTGGAGGTACTGGCTGCGGTGGACGAAGTCGAGTGGGGCCAGCAGCACCTGGCCGGCGATCAGCCCGTGGGCGGCCAGGGCGTCGCTCCAGACCCGCATCAGCAGGTGCTGGCCCACCGCCGCCACCGCCTGGAGGGTGGCGAGGTCGCCGGGGCGCGGCCGGCCTTCGGACAGACTCGTCCAGCCGGCGGCGATGGCGCCCGAGGTCACGACGACGACCCGGTGGCCGGCCCGGCGGGCCTGGGCCACCTCGGACGCCAGCTTGTCGATGGCGGTGGTGTCCACCCGACCGTCGGGCCGGGTGACCGAGGACGACCCGATCTTCACCACCAGGGTACGCGGCGTGGCGGCCACGGTCATCGACGGCGCTTGCGGCGGCTGGACGGCTCGCCGGTGAATTCGGGCTGGTCGCGGAACCACGTGAACGACACGTCGCCGATGTGGACGAGGTCGCCGTCGCGGGCACCGGCCTTGGCCAGGGCCCGGTCCACGCCGAGGCGCTTGAGACGGCCCTGCAGGTAGTCGGCGGCCTCATCGGTGGTGACGTCGTTGAGGGCGACGGCGCGCTCGGCGACCTTGCCCACCACCGCGAACTCACCTTCACCGACGCGTTCCACGGAGAAGCCCTCGGGCAGCGGGCGGTGGATCACGATGGTCCCGTCCGACTCCGGTTCCGCGGTGCGGGCCTGGTCGACCAGGGTGGCGAGCCTCCCGACCAGGGCCGGGATCCCCTGTCCGGTGATCGAGGAGATCACGAGGTCGGGATGGAATCCGTCCGCGTCGGTCAGGTTGGCGTTGCGGTCGAAGGTCTCCGGGGTGGCTGTCGCCGGCAGGTCCTCCGGGGCCACCATGTCGGACTTCGATCCCACCACCAGGCGGGGTCGCTCCAGCAGGTCCGGCTGGTAGCGCCCCAGCTCGTCGATGAGCACCCGGTGCTGCTCGTCCGGGGACACCCCGGTCACCGGGTCGAGCTCGACCAGCACCACCAGGGCGCGGGCGCGGGTGATGTGGCGCAGGAATTGGTGACCGAGCCCCTTGCCCTCCGCGGCGCCCTCCACCAGGCCGGGGATGTCGGCCACGGTGTACGTCGTCTCGTCGTCCGTCCGCACCACACCCAGGTGGGGTTCGAGTGTGGTGAACGGGTAGTCGGCGATCTTCGGTTTGGCCGCCGAGATCCGCGAGATCAGGGTCGACTTGCCCACGTTGGGATACCCCACGAGAGCCACGTCCGCCACCAGGGCCAGCTCAAGGTTGTACCACTCCTCGTGACCCTTCTCCCCCTGCTCGGCGAACGTGGGCGCACGCCGGTTGTTGGAGAGGAAGCTGGCGTTGCCCCGGCCTCCCCGACCGCCCTCCCCGGCCAGCCACCGGTCGCCGGCGTTGACCAGGTCGCACAGGATCGTCCCGTCGGCCCTGCGGGCCCGGGTGCCGACGGGTACCGGAACCTCGAGGTCGCCACCACGCTTGCCGTGCATCTTCTTGCCGCCGCCGTGACCTCCGTTGTCGGCGCCGCGGTGGGGGTGGTCGCGGAACGGCAGCAGCGACGACTGGTTCGTGGTGGCCACCAGCCACACGTTGCCGCCCCGGCCGCCGTCACCNNCGATCCTACCGATCGGGGGTCTGCGCCCCCGGGAGGGGACGACGGGTGCGGTGCCGCTGGGAGGGTGAAGAAGGGTGGCGTGGGTGTCGGCGGTGCGGTGCGGAAGGCGGTGCTCGGTGAGTGACCGACCCGGTCAGGCCTCGACCAGCACCGTGGCCCGCAGGGTCTCGACCGATGCGGTCACCCCGAGGAATCCGGCCAGCTCGGCGTAGGTGCCGAACTGGGCCCGCAACTCGGCCAGGAACTGCTCCATGGTCTCGGGGACCACGTGGAGGATGGCGGGGGCGTACCGCTCGACCTCCTCCTGTGCCTCGGGGTACTCGGCCTTGAGCCGGTCGAGGAGCCGTTCCATCGCCAGCGCCGACAGGGCATAGTCCTCGACGATCGTCTCGTCAGGAACGCCGAGGAAGGCCAGCAGCAGCGCCGAGAGCACGCCGGTGCGGTCCTTGCCGGCACTGCAGTGCAGGACGGCGGGCAGGGCGTCGGTGGCGGCCAGGGCGTCGATGGCCGAGGTCAGCATCGGCCCGCCCTCGGTCACCATGGCGCCGTACCGGGAGGCGACGTAGGCCGCCTCCTTCCAGTCCGGGAGGGTCTCGGTGGCCGGGAGCACGTCCGTCAGGGGCAGGCCCAGGTAGGTCACCGGCACCCGGTCGACGGGAAAGCTCCCCCGGTGCTCGGCCTCGTCACGGGTGCGGAGGTCGATGACCGTGGTCAGGCCCAGGTCGGTCAGCTGGGCGAGGTCGCCCTCGCTCAGCCTGTTGAGGCCGTCGGCCCGGAACAGGCGCCTCCAGGCCACGAGGCGTCCGTCCGTGGTCGCGTAGCCACCGAGGTCACGGAAATTGACACAGCCCTCGAATTCGAGGGTCCTCGACGGCAAGATGTCGGGCTCAGGCGCCGGGAAGCACGTCGACCAGCTTGCGGCCCTTGCGGCTCGCGAACTGGACGGTGCCGTCGGCCAGGGCGAACAGCGTGTCGTCCTTGCCGAGGCCCACGTTGAGGCCGGGGTGGAACTTGGTGCCGCGCTGGCGCACGATGATGGCGCCGGTGCGNNTTGGTCTTGGACATGTCGTGTGCTCCTTGTGGTCGTGCCTCCCGCCGTGCCGCGCTCGTCGGCGCGTCGGCGGGTCGATCGGGCGGTCAGCCGGCGGTGATGCCGGTGATGGCGATGGTCGAGTACCGCTGGCGGTGTCCCCACCGGGTGCTCTGGTTCGACTTGTTCTTGTAGGTGAAGCCGCGGATCTTGGGCCCGAGCTCCTCACCCTTGACCGTGGCCGTCACCGTGGCGCCGACCAGCTGGGCCGGCGTGGCCAGCACCGTGTCGCCATCGACGACGAGGACGGGGTCGAAGGTCACCTCCGTACCGGGCTCCTCGCCCAGCAATTCCACGCGTAGCTCCTGGCCCTCGGCCACTCGCTCCTGCTTGCCTCCGGTTTTGATGACTGCGTACATAGGGATGACAGCCTACAGCTCCGGGTCGTCAAATACTATTCCCCTGCCCTCGCAGACCTCACAGGTCGTCGACATCGACTCGATCAGGCCCTCGGAAACCCGCTTACGCGTCATCTCCACGAGGCCCAATTCGCTGATGTCGAACACCTGGGTGCGGGTCTTGTCCCTGGCCAGGGCGGTACGGAGGGCTGAGCCGACTTTGTCCCGGTTCTCCCGGATCTCCATGTCGATGAAGTCGATCACGATGATGCCGCCGATGTCCCGCAGCCGCAGCTGGCGGGCGACCTCGTCGGCGGCCTCGAGGTTGTTCCGGTACACGGTCTCCTCGAGGTTGGTCGTCCCGACGTTCTTGCCGGTGTTGACGTCGATCACCGTCAACGCCTCGGTGCGGTCGATGACCAGGGATCCGCCGGACGGGAGGTAGACCTTGCGGTCGAGCGCCTTGTGCAGCTGCTCGTGCACGTGGAACCGTTCGAAGACCGGCAGCTGCTCGGCCTCGGGGTCGTAGTACTCCACGCGGTCGGCGAGCTCGGGATTGACCGCGCCCACGTAGTCCCGCACCTGCTCGAAGAGTGCCTGGTCGTCGATGACGACCGCCCGGTACTCCCGGTTCAGCTCCTCCCGGATGACACGGACGGCGATAGCCGGCTCCCGGTAGAGCAGCGCCGGGCCCTGACCCTTGAGCGAGGCGGCGGCGATGGCGTCCCACTGCTCGACGAGGCGGCCGATGTCGTGCTCCAGCTCCTCGGCGCTGGCTCCGGCGGCCGCGGTGCGGACGATGAGTCCGTGACCCTGGGGACGTACCGCGTCGACGATCCGGCGGAGGCGCTTGCGTTCGGAGTCGTCGAGCCGCTTGGAGATCCCGTAGGCCGTGGAATTCGGGACCAGCACCACGAATCGACCGGGGAGGGACACCTCCTGGGTCAGCCGGGCGCCCTTCGCCCCGATCGGGTTCTTGGTGACCTGGCACAGGATGGTCTGACCGGGCTTCAGCAACTGCTCGATGCGGGGCTGTCCCGACCCCTTCGGCGACTCCACGTCGTCCGTGTCGTAGCGGACGTCACCGTGGTACAGCACGGCGTTCTTGGGCGTCCCGATGTCGATGAAGGCCGCCTCCATCCCCGGGAGCACGTTCTGGACCCGCCCGCGGTAGATGTTTCCGTCGATCTGGGTGGCGTCGTCGGATGCCCGGGAGATGTAGTGCTCCACGAGGGTACGGCCTTCGAGGAGGGCGATCTGGGTCATCTCCGGGCGCACGTGGACGCAGATCTGGTAGCGACCGACCGCCTTGCCGCGCCGCTCACGTCCACCTCGGCGCCCCTCGCCCTTGCCCGCGGGGGCGGCGGATCGCTTCTGGTCGGAGGGTGCCCGGACCGCATCTCCGCCGTCCACCGGTGTCGGGACCGGCCCCGAGGGCCCTCGTCCCCCGCCCCCCGAGCGGGACCCGCCCCCGCCGCGCGAACGGTTCCGGCCGCCGCCTCCGCCGCCGTTGCCGCCGCCACCCCCTCCGGACCTGGTCGGAGCCGGTGCGGCAACCGGTGCGCCGGGCCGTGAATCACCGATGGACGGCCGCGTGTCACCGATCTTGGGCCGTGCAGGCGGGGCGGGCGGGGCGTCCTCGGTGGCGGTGGTCGTAGCCACCGGCCCTCCGCCGGACACCGCGACAGGCGCGTCTACGGACCCGACGACGTGCTCGGGCACGGGACGGGGCGCCGTGGCCCGTGCGGGACCGTCCGGGGGCCGGCTGCCGTCGTCGGCGACCTCGCCGGTGCGCGCCTGACCACCCTCGCCGGTCCCGGACCGGCTGCGCCCCCGACCACCGCGTGATCCGCGGCGTCGGCGATTGCCACCCTGCCCGCCGCCGGTCGAATCGCCGGTCGAATCGCCGGTCGGGGTTGCGCCACCCCCGCCCCGTGTGGGGCCGTCGGAGGCGGAGCCCGCTTGGCCCTCAGCCGTGCCCGAGGGCGCGTCCGTCCGGGGTGCGACCCCGGTGGCCGGGGCGGTGGACGTGGTCGGCGACACGGAGGGCGCAGCGGCCCCCGGCGTCTGCCCGTTGGGTGCTTCTGACATCGAGATCCCTTCTGATACTGCTCACGACGCACGCTCCAGGGCGTGCGTGGCGCGGTCTGCTCCGGCCGGGACGACCCGGCCCAGGAGCGGCTCCTGACGGAGCCCGTCGCGCTCGATCCACTGTTCTGTCCTGCAGGCCCGGTCGAGGACCGGGATACTCCCGGGCCGGCCGGTGTCGGCCAACCCGTCCATCGGTCGGTCGGCGAGGCCGTCCGACACGGCGATCAGACCCCGCAGAAGCTCGACGGGGCGAACCCCACGGGGGCGGGTGCTCAGCTCGGCCACCAGCCCGACCGTGCGACCCGACGGGTCCACCGCGGTGTCCGGTACGGCGTCGGCCACCGCCAGGGCCAGCACCGACGGCCGGAGGTCGTCGACCTCCTCGCGGCCCTTGCGCTCGCGGGTGATCGGCACGGTGTCTGCAGCCAGGAGGGCCGCCACCATGGCTCCGAGCTCCTCCCGGTCGACGCCGACCAATCGCATCGTCCACGAGCACGAGGTCACCATCTGCTGGAGCGAGTCCTTCGACCGCTCCACCGGCACGGCTTCCTCGATGTGCAGGCCCTCCGGCAACAGTCCGTCGAGCACGGCGGGCAGCGATGCCGGGACGATCCCCTGCTCAGCGGCTCGAATGGGGTCGAGGGCCACGTCCACGTACTCCGCCAACGACTCGGCGCCGGTCGGGAGGGCCAGACCGAAGCTGAGCTGGGGACGGGGGTTGAAGCCCTCCGTATAGGCCATCGGCAGTGCGGCCCGCCGGAGGGCCCGTTCCCACATCCTGGCCACATCGCGCTGGCTGGTGAACCGGATCTTGCCCAATTTGGAGAAGCGGAAGCGGATACGCACCTCAGCTCCTCCCCTCTGTCGCCAGCGCCACTGCGCTCCCACCCGGCACCGGGGCCGGGGCGGCGCCGGATGGCGCCGTGGACAGGAATCGTACCGGTACCTGGCCCCCGGTTGAGAGATCCTGGCCGGTCCCCTGGCTCCCACCGGCCGGCGGGACGGCCGAAGCGACCACGTGCTCGACGCCGTAGCCGGTGCAGGCGCCGCAGTCGTAGCAGGGGGTCCAGCGGCAGTCGGGCAGGCCGTGCTCGGCCAGGGCGTCCTTCCAGTCCTGCCACAGGAAGTCCCGGTGGAGGCCGGCCGACAGGTGGTCCCACGGGAGGATCTCGTCCTCGGCGCGGTGGCGGTAGACGGCATCCTCGAGGGTCATCCCGTGGGCGGACAGGGCGTCGGTCCAGAGGTCCAGGTCGAAGTGCTCGGACCATTCCTGGAAGGTGCCACCGTTCCGCCACACCTGTTCGATGACCGCTCCCATGCGACGGTCGCCACGGCTGACGATCCCCTCAGCGGCCGTGGCCTTCGGGTCGTGCCAGCGGATGGTCAGGCCGCGCACGGGTCGGGCGGCGTCGCGGAGCAGGTGGACCTTGCGGGTCAGCTCCTCGATGGTGTTCTGCCCGAACCACTGGAACGGTGTCTGCACCTTGGGAACGAAGCCGCCGACCGACGCCGTCACGGTGACGCTGTTGTGATAGCGCTTGCCGATCGCCACGCACTGCTTGGCCAGGGCGACGATGCCCAGGGTGTCCTCGTCGGTCTCCGTGGGCAGGCCGATCAGGAAGTACAGCTTGACGCGCTTCCAGCCCTGGCTGAAGGCGGCATCGACGGCCGCATAGAGGTCCTCCTCGCGGATCAGCTTGTTGATCACCTGGCGCATCCGCCACGTCCCGCCCTCGGGGGCGAACGTCAGGCCGGTGCGTCGGACCCGCTGGATCTGGGCGGCGGTGCCCACGGTGAAGGCGTCGACCCGCAGACTCGGCAGGCTGACCGAGACCTGGCCCGAACAGGACGGGTCGTCGATGATCCCGGTGACCGTCTCCTCGATGCCCGAGTAGTCGGCGCTCGACAGCGACGTCAGGGCCACTTCGTCGTAGCCGGTGCGCTCCAGTCCGGCGGCGACCATGGTGCGGACCTGATCGGCCGGGCGCTCGCGCACCGGCCGCGTGATCATGCCTGCCTGACAGAACCGGCACCCCCGGGTGCAACCCCGGAACAGTTCGACATTGAGCCGGTCGTGGACCACCTCGATGAGCGGCACCAGTTGCTGGCGCGGGTACGGCCAGGCACCCAGATCGGCGATCGTCCGCTTCTCGACCCGCTCGGGCGTGCCGCTGGACCGGGGGGTGATCCCGGACAGTCGACCGTCGTCGTCGTAGGCCACGTCGTAACAGGCGGGCACGTAGACGCCCGCCACGCGGGACAGGGCCTCAAGGAGGGCGGTCCGGCCTCCCTCCGGCGGGGTCGGAGCGCACCGGAAGGCGGCCAGCACCTCGTTGATCTCGCCCACGACCTCCTCGCCGTCGCCGAGGACGAAGCAGTCGATGAAGTCGGCCAGAGGCTCGGGATTGAAGGCGCAGTGCCCGCCGGCCATGACCACCGGGTCGTCCACGGTGCGCTCGGCTGCCCGGACCGGGACCCCGGCCAGGTCGATCAGGTTCAGGACATTTGTGTATACGAGCTCGGCCGACAGGTTGAAAGCGATCACGTCGAACTCGGCGGCCGGATGATGGCCCTCCACCGAGAAGAGCGGGACCCCGGCGGTGCGCATGGCCGCCTCCATGTCCACCCAGGGTGCGTACGAGCGCTCGGCTGCGGCGTCGGGACGCTCGTTCAGGATCTCATAGAGGATCTGGAGGCCCTGATTGGGCAGCCCGACCTCATAGGTGTCGGGGTAGACGAGCAGCCAGGACACCACCTCGGGGCGGTGTTCCACCTGCTGAGCGCCGAGTTCGCCCCCGATGTAGCGGGCCGGCTTCGTGACCTGGGCGAGGAGCGGCTCGATCTGTGGCCAGAGGGACTCCATCTCCCCCTCCATCCTAGGGGCAGCCCACGGGCGTCCCGGACCGTCGGCCTCCGGCGTGGGCCGGGCCCCTCAGCCTGGCTGGGTGGTCGTCGTCGTGGTCGACGGGGCCGGAGTGGTGTCGGGGAGAGCGATCGGCAGGGTCGACTCCGTGGTCTTCTGGTCCGGTGGGACCACGGCTGGGCCGATCGGGTGGGCCGCCAGGTAGCTGAAGATGTCCCGCACGACCGGCGCGGCGGCGGTGGCGCCGTAGCCGGCCTGGTCGATGACGCACACCACGACGTACTGGGGATTCGCCGTCGGCCCGAATCCGATGAACCAGGCGGTGGGCTCCTTGCCGGACACCGTGTCCGCCGTACCTGTCTTTCCGGCCACTCCGCCGGGGAAGTCGAGGCCCCGGAACGCCCCGTACGCGGTGCCGTTGGGGCTCTGGACCACACCCGTGAAGCCGGTCAGGAGCGCCTGGTACGTCGAGGGCGAGAGCGCCACATGACCGGTGACCTGCGGCGTGAACTTCTTCACGACCTGGCCCGAAGGCGAAACGACGGCCGCGGCCACCTGGGGGGCATAGCGGGTGCCGCCGTTGGCGAAGGTGGCGTAGGCGTTGGCCATCTCGATGGGCGTGACGGCTGTCGTGCCCTGGCCGAAGGCCATCTCGATGTTGTCACCGGTGTACCAGGCGACGTTGGGAAAATTCGTCGGCGATTCGGCGTGCAAGATCCTTCGCACCGCCGGCGAGTCGACGCGTCCCTCGGTCTCATTGGGCAAATCGACGTTCGTGTACTGGTCGAGTCCGTAGCGGTGCGCGACGTTCTGGATCGGCGTCTGTCCGTACTTCGTTTGATTCGCCCAGAACAGGTAGCCGAGGTTATAGAAGTAGTAGTCCGAGGAAACCGTCAGAGCGAGGGGGAGGTCCACGAAGCCCGCACCCTGATTGTCGTCGTCGTGGAACACACAACCATGACCACCTTGGAGACAACCCGGGACCTTGTAGGTACCGGTGTCGTCGATGAGCTTGTCGGCGGGAAAGATTCCGGTTTGGAGTGCGGCGGTCGCCGTGACCAACTTGAACGTACTACCCGGCGTGTAGAGACCCTGGATGGCGTAGTTGTTGAACGCGCCCTCAGTGATCAACTGCTTGAACGCAGCGTTCGACAAGCCGTTCACGAAAGAGTCGAGGTTAAAGGACGGATAACTCGACATCGCGAGTACTGCACCGGTGTTGACGTTCATCACAATGGCCGCACCGTTGGGCGCCTGGGGGTGCTTCTTGGTGGTGGGGTCCACAGAGTCTCTCACCGCGAGGATGTCGTTCGCGAGGTATCCGTCGAGCGCCTTCTGCAAGCCGGTGTCGATATTGAGCACCACCGAATCGCCCACCGTTGGATTCGTGGTCTTCACCGAGCCGAGAATGTCGCCGTAGGCGTTCACCTCGAGGTTGCTCGTGCCGTCGTGACCACGCAGGTACTGCTCGTAGTACGCCTCGATGCCGGTCTTGCCGATCACCGAGTCGGTTTGGTAACCCGCATTGGGATTGGCCTTGATTTCCGCGCCCGTGATGGGCCCGACGTAGCCCAGTACCTGGGCCCCGAGCGAGCCACCATTGGGATAGGTTCGCGTCGCCACGTTGAGCACGGAGACACCCGGAAACTCCTTGGGGTGCAGTTTGATGAACTCCACCTCGCTCGCTGGAGCGTCGGCGAGGATGGGCGCGGGTTGATACGGGTCGTACTGAGGGTTCGAAAGGTCCGCGTTGATCTGCTTGACACTGAGGCCCGTGAGCGACGCGAGTGCGCCCTTGATCGGAGGATAAAGCGCCGCCTCGGCGCGCGAGAGTCGAATTTCGACCGTGGTGACGTTGGCGACGAGCGGCTGTCCGTTGCGCGCGAGGATCAGCCCCCTGGTCGCGGGAATCGTGGTCACGCGAAGTGAGTTGTCGTTCACGGTCGCCACGGAACTGTTGTGGTCCACGACCTGGAGGATGAAGAGTCGCGCCAAGATGATGATGAGCAGCACCAAGAAAAACCCACCAATGAGCCGCCAACGCAGTGCGGGTCGGCTGCGCACCTCGTCTGGTCCCGCGACGAGGTCGCGGATTCCCACTGACTTGGGCTCGTTGATGACCCTTCCGCGCCCGCGAAAGGGATTGAGGGTAACCCACGGGCGCCATAACCGAGAAAACCAGGTGCCCGTCGGTCGGTCGCGCCAGTTGTTCTTCAACGCCGTGCCCGTTCACCCACCGACGCGACGCCACGCGCCACGCGCGTAATCGGGCGCGCGAGCACCAAGAAGGCCAGGGCGTTGACGACCATCATCGCGACGAGACTGCCCCGCCACAGTTCGAAGCTAAAGGCGAACGCGCCACCGAAGGTGTAGATCACCGGGGCGGCGAAGCCCGCGAGTGCCGCCAGCGCCGGCGTCACCCAGTAGGCGGCCGAATCGAGGTCACCAACGCCTTCACGTCCGAGCAGGGACGCACTGTAAGCGAGGACCAGTGCGACGATCGCGGTGAGTCCAAAGGGGGTCGTGGCGTGGGTGTCGACGAGGACCCCACCCAGTAGCGCCACGTACAGAGCAAGATTCGTGAAACCCGCCAGACCCACCGCCACGGGCCACAGCCACACGAGCATCACGACCGTGCCAGCGAATCGAAGCGACGAGAGAATCTCGAGTTGGATGGCGACCACGAACAACGTGACGATCGTCGCGGGCAGTACCGTCCTTCTCACGTCGTCGGCTCCCACAGCACGACGTCGACGTAACTGAGATGGCGAAGGTCGGCCGTGGGTCGAAGCGTGAGGTTGTAGGTCGCGGCCCCCGGGGTAAGAGAGATCGTCCTGACCTTCGCGACGGGTAGACCCGGTGGAAAGAGCCCTCCCTGAAGCCCGTCGGTGGCGAGCAGTGTCCCCGGACCGACCGACGTCGACAGGGGAATCGACGTGGCGGCGAGGCCGTTGTTGACTCCTCGCCCACTCACCAGGATGTTCGCCGTGCCCTTGCCAAAGGTGACCCCGATCACCGAACTGGTGTCGCTGATGAGCCGCACGGTGGCCCCGTTGGGCGTGGTCGAAAGCACACTTCCCACCAGACCTCCGTTGGCGACAACCGGCATCCCCACGAGCAGCCCCTGATTGCGCCCCTTGTCAATGTCCACGGTCGCCGCGAAGTTGGTTGGTGACAGTGTCGTGACTTGGGCCGCGACCGTCGGCAGCGAGCCCACGAAGGGGACGTCGAGCTGGGTCGTGACCTGCTCGAGTTGGCGCTCGAAGGACCACGTCTCGCTTTCTCGTTGTTGGGCCTTACCGAGCTCGTAACGAAGTTTTTGGTTCTGCGCGACGACGTCGCCGTAGTTGATCGCACCGGCGAGGAAGTGCCCGACCGGGCGAGCCACTTCGTTGACGCTCCAGTTAAAGGGGCTCACCACGGTGTTCGCCGCGCTTCGCAGTCCCGAGAAGACGCCACCAGTCGCGTAGAGCACTACGACCACCACGGTGAGTGCGGCGCCGAGGATCAATACCCTACGTCGCGAGCGAACGGTGGCCATGGTTTACGGCTTAGCGCGTGGGCGTGGTCTTCAACAAACGCGCAAAGGTATCAAGTTCCTCAAGGCACATTCCGCTACCCAGAGCCACGCAGTTAAGCGGGTCGTCGGCGACGATGAAGGGCATGTTGCACTCGGATTCCAGGCGAACGGCGAGGCCGTTCAGCAACGCACCGCCGCCCGTGAGCACGACACCTTGTTCCATGAGGTCCGAGGAGAGTTCGGGAGGGGTGCGGTCGAGGGTGACCTTCACCGCGTCGATGATCGCCTGGAGGGGCTCTTCAATCGCGGCACGGATCTGCTCGGTGGAGATGACCACGGTCTTCGGTAGTCCCGTCACGAGGTCACGACCGCGGATCTCGGCGCGCAGCTCCTGCTCAAGCGGGAACGCCGAACCCAACTGGATCTTGATCTCCTCTGCGGTACGTTCACCGAGGGCGAGCTGAAACTCCTTCTTCACGAACGCTACGAGGGCCTCGTCCAATTCGTCGCCGCCTACGCGGATCGACTGGCTCGTAACGATGCCGCCGAGCGAGATCACCGCGAC
>PMFY01000042.1:12615-12840 GCA_003157945.1 Acidimicrobiaceae bacterium
CTACCCCGGTGATGCCCGAAGGGACGCAAATGATCATGCGGGGCTTGGCGAAACGACGTTGGTGGACGCGGTGTATGAAGTAGCGAAGCATCTTCTCGCAGATTTCGAAGTCCGCGATAACCCCGTCCTTCAGCGGCCTGATCGCTTGGATGTTGCTCGGAGTTCGTCCGATCATGCGCTTGGCTTCGGCGCCCACGGCGAGTGGCTTGCCGTCCTTCACGTCAA
>PMFY01000325.1 GCA_003157945.1 Acidimicrobiaceae bacterium
GACCACCTGGTCGGCGTCCGTTCCGATCCCCGCCGGTGGCGGGACCTACTCCGTC
The DNA here is from genome assembly GCA_003157945.1 of Acidimicrobiaceae bacterium. The sequence continues at coordinate 56 of PMFY01000325.1, forward strand.
CAGGCGTCGGCGACCGGCACCGACGGACTGGCCGACCTCACCCCCTATTCCTCGGTCCCGAGCACGTCCCGGACGAACTTCACCGTCGGCTACCTCGCCACGTCCCCGCACCTGGCGACCACCGGGGGTGCCCACTGGGTGACGCCGGGATCCTCCGTCGGGGTCACCGGCTCCGGCTTCGATCCCGGGGAGGCGATCGCCGTCAGCATCGGTGGGAGCCCCGCGCTCACGGCGACCGCCGGGCCGAAGGGTGCGTTCAGCGGAACCGTCACCGTGCCGACCACCGACCTCTTCGGCGTCACCGCCCTGACCGCCACCGGGGCGACGTCCGGGAAGTCGACGACCGCGGTCGTCGACGTCTCGAACCAGTGGCCGTCCTCGGGCGCCGGCAGCCTGCACACCGGCTACGAGTCGAACGACGAGACATGGGACCTCCACATCGTGGGGAACCACGCCAAGTTCCTGACCCAGGCGTGGAGCTTTCCGACCGGTGCGTCCATCAGCGCCCAACCCACGGTCGTGGACGACGTCGCCTATGTGGGCAACAGCGCCGGGACGGTGACCGCGCTGGACGTCCAGAACAGCGAACCCCTCTGGACCTTCGCGGCCGGAAGCCCGGTCGACTCGACGGTGGCCGTGACGGACGGCCTCGTGGTGTTCGGCACGACCTCCGGCTCCATCGACGCCATCTCCCAGTCGTCCGGCGTGCTGGTCTGGCGCACCGCGGCGTCGAGCGGTGTGGAGTCGTCGCCCTCGGTCGCCGACGGAACGATCTTCGTCGGCTCCGACAACGGCACGGTCTACGCCCTCGACCAGGCGACCGGCGTCGTCGACTGGCAGGCCAGGATGGCCGGTGCGGTGGCCGGCTCACCGACGGTCGACCCGGCGGCCGGCCTGGTCGTCGTAGGGGACTCGAGCGGCGCCATCAGCGCCCTCCACCAGGCCGACGGGTCGTCGGCCTGGTCGGTCGCCACGGGTGGCGCGGTCACGGCGACTCCCACCATCGTCAACGGGCTCGTCTACGTGGGGTCGCAGACCGGCACGGTCTTCGCCCTGCACGAGGCCACCGGTGCGCAGGCGTGGACCTACGCCACCGGGGGCGCCGTGTCGGCCGCGGGGGCCTACTGGGCCTCGACCAATGACGGGCCCCCGGCCTACGTGGTGGGCAACGCCAATGGTGACCTGGACTTCCTCGCGGTCGCCACCGGCAAGCTCGACCGCCTCATCAATCAGGGGGATTCGCCGGTCACCGGCGTGACCTGCGCCGACGACTGGGCGGTGGCGAGCCTGGCCGACGGCCTCGTGTTCAGCGACAAGTTCGGCGGGGAGATCACCTGGGCCTACCAGGGCACGGCACCGTCGTCACCGGTCACCCTCCAGGACGGGGTCTCGTACCTGGCCGGCCAGGACGGAGCCGTCCGTGCCTTCACCGTTCCGGGGGTCCAGATCCCGTGACGGCGACCCCGGTGGGTCCTCGCCGGCACCGCTCGACGGTGGGCCGGTGCGATCAGACCTCGGGGACCGCCAGGTGTGACCGCCGGGGTCGCACGAGGTTGGACCAGCCCCGGATCACGGGATGGGGGTGCTGGGCGTGCAACCGGTCGAGAGCCGACTGCATGGCCCCCGTGATCTCGTCGTAGCACGCGTTCACGATCTCCTCGTCGTCGGCCGACTCCGGCCCGTAGGCGCTCCAGTCGAGCGGCGGCAGGAATTCGACGGTGATCGACGAAGGCATCGGGAGGGGTGGCGTGAGGACGGTGGTGAGGCCGTAGGGCGCGAGGAAGATGGGAAAGACCTGGATCCGGAGGCGATGCAGGCCCAGCATCCGGGCCAGTCGCTCACCGCGTGACACGACCACGATGGCGTCGTGCGACCCGTGCGTCACCACCGGTACCACGGGTACGCCCGTCCGCAGCGCCAGACGGACGAATCCCCGGTGGCCGCCGAGGTCGACCCGGTTCCGCTCGGTCCACGGACGGGACGCCTCCCGGTCGCCACCCGGGTACACGAGGAGGAGTCCGCCACCGGCCAGGCCCTGCTCGGCCGCCTGTCCGCCCGCGGGGATCGCTCCGATGCGACGGAGGAACGGGCCCACGACGGGGATGCCGAAGAGCAGGTCGTAGCCGAGCGCGTAGGCGGGCTGGTCCAGCCCACGGCGGCGGACGATCTCGATCCCCACCACCCAGGCATCAGGCATGTAGAAGAGGTTCGAATGGTTCCCGACCACCAGGCCCGGTCCGGTGGCGGGCAGGTGCTCCTGCCCCCTGACCTCGGGGGAGAAGTAGTTGACGTACCGCGTCACCACCGGGAGCTGACGTCGGATGAACTCCGCGTCCCGTTGGAAGAGCGGCTCATCACGCACGTGGCCCACGCGCTCGGACAGCCCCCCCATCAACGGCGTGAGCACCCCGCTCTCGGGCCCGCCGTCTTCGGCCACCGGCCCGTCTGTCGAGGTCCCCACCATGGTGCCTCCTCTCTCACCCCCCACCGTCGCACCTGGCGACGCCCGTGGGAAGGGCTGTTCGTCCCGACATCGGCGCCCGCCGGCCTGGCGGTGGCCCTGAGGTCTCGAACGCCGACCGCCGGCCGCCGGGTCCGGGCCGGGGACGGGACGGGACGGGCCGCTCAGCCCGCCTCGGGCAGCCTCAGGCGCTCACTTCCGGTCGCCGACAGCGAGTCCTCGAGGAAGGTGGCGACCTGCCGTGACCACAGGTAGCCGATGTGCGACCCCCAGTACCAGCTGATCGGTGGCCGCTCCCAGTGCTCCCACAGCCGGCGGGCGTGCTCGGGATTGGCGAGGCGGTCGCCCCGCCCCGCGAAGATGAAGCGGCCGCCGCGGGGCACCTTGGGGGTGAAGCCCAGGGGCGACACCGGGGCGAAGGCCGCGTCGGCCGAGCGGCCGATGATGTTGTGCTCGATGGACCGGGCCCGGACGTGGGCCGGACTCTGCTCGTGGAACAGGGCCGGAAGGTCGATCACCGGGATGCCCGCCACGACCGAGTCGATGCCGTCCTCGATGCCCGTCAGGAGGGACGCGACGTAGGCACCGAGGGACACGCCGTACACGCTGACCGACTCCGCCCCCTGTCCGCGGATCCACGTCAGCAGGCGACGGATGTCCCAGACGGCCTGGGAGAATCCGTGCACGGTGTTCATCAGGTCGAACGACAGGAACGGCTCGCCGCTCACCCGGGTCACCTTGCGCCCCCCGTGCAGCGGAAGCACCACGGAGGCGACATTGAACCCGAGCCCGTGGTGGAGCCTTCCCGTCCGCAGCCCGAGGAAGTCCGTGGACGGGTAGCCCATGGCGAAGCCGTGGACACTCACGAGCCACGGCCGGGAGGTGCCGCGATCGGGATGGCGCACGATGGAGGCCAGGGCACGGCGGTTCGGCCCGTACCCCATCCAGCGCCCGGCACCAGGCTCGTCGGGGCGCGGGGAGAACCCACTCTCGAAGGAGATCTGCTCGTACCCGAGTCCCATCGCCCATCCGTGGACCGACCGTATGTCGGCGTCGTCCAGTCGAGGGGGTGTCCGGTGGTACGACGGGGGATCGGCGGACCAGCCGCGAGTCGCGAACAGCCGTTCCGCATCGGCCAGCTCTTCGCTGACCCGGGCGTAGTCCGCCCGTCTGGGGAACCGACTCGGGGCCATGGCGATCGCCAGGAAGGCCTCGTCCGCGGCCACGCCGAACACCAGGCCGGGGGAGTACCGGGGCGCGTCGCCCTCACCGAATCCCATGCCGTGCCGGACGGTGGCGCTCATGTACCGCAACGACCGGGGCACCGCCCGGGCCGCACGGACCAGGGCCCGTCGCTCCAGAAACCTCGTGACGGACCGGTACGGACCGACGACCCGGTCGACGAAGGACGACGACGACCCCATCCCGGGAGGTGCCGAACCAGCTGACGTGACCCGGGACGCCACTCCCGATCCGTCCGACGCGCCTGCAACCTGGGCCACGGTCCTCCCTCAGCACCTCGGTCGGATGGATCGACCAGCTGACCGAGCAGTCGCATGGTACTGCGCACGCCGGTGCCGGCGGAATCCGGTGGGAACGGTCGCGTCGGTGTGGCGTGATGACGTCGTCGGCCCATCTGAGGACCAAGTCCCCTACAGGGACCGTCGGGCCCACCCCACTATGGAGGCAGGCCACGGGCCGGCTCGATCGACGAGCCGGTCGCGACGGTGGTCGGGACAGGGGGACAGCGGAAATGGCTGCAACGGACGACGGTGCCGGGTCGGATCCTGTCCTCGGTGGATTTCCCGCCTTCGGGGCCCTGCAGGGGCTGACGGTCATCGACACGGGGACCGTCGTCGCCGCGCCGTTCGCCTGCGAACTGGCGGCGGAGGCCGGAGCGCAGGTGATCCGGGTGTCCCTGCCGGACCCCGACATCCTCGAGCTGTCGCCGTTCCGGCTGCAGAACGGCGACGAGTCGGTGTCGACCTGGTGGGCCCAGGAAAACCGCAACAAGCTGGACATCGTGCTCGACCTGACCAGGCCGGAGGCCAAGGAGATCCTGGGAGGACTGCTGGCGAAGGCCGACATCTGGATCGAGTCGTCACGGCCCGGGACCTACGCCGATCACCTCGGGCTCACGGACGAGTGGGCCCTCGGCGTCAATCCCCGGCTCGTCGTGGTGCACGTCTCCGGTTTCGGACAGGACGGCGATCCGGACACCTACCGACGGGCGTCCTACGACGTCATCGGCCAGGCGTTCAGCGGATCGATGAGCATGAACGGCGAGCCCGACGGGGCGCCGATGAAGTCGAACCCCTTCGCCAACGACTACGTGACCGCGCTGTTCGCCCTGTGGTCGGCCCTGGCGGCCTACATCTCCGTCCAGCGGACGGGCCGTGGCCAGGTGGTCGACGTGGCCCAGTACGAATGCCAGTTCAAGCTCCTGGCCTGTGGGCTGATGGACTTCCTCATGCTGGGCCAGGAGCATCCGCGGACCGGCAACAGTGATCCTTCGGGACTGCAGCCCTACGGCATCTACCCCACCCGCGAGGGATACCTCAGCATCGGGGCGATCGGCGGTCCGTTCCTCCGCCTGAAAGCGGTCGTTCCGGGGCTCGATCAGGACAAGCTCCGGACCNNCGCCGAGATCCGGCAGCTCGTCGTGGACTGGCTGGCCGATCGGACGGCGGACGAGGCCGAGCAGGTGCTCAACGCCCACGACATCCCCTGCAGCAAGGTGATGACGGCTCCGGAGATCGCCCGTCATCCGCACTACCGGGCCCGGGACATGCTCATCGAGTGGGACGACGACATCGGGGGCCGGGTCCAGGGGACCGGCGTCGTCCCGAAGTTCTCCAGCACCCCGTCAGCGGTCTGGCGCGGGGCTCCCGGACGCGGCAAGGACACCGATGACGTACTGGCCTGGTTGGGCTTCGCT